>JARFQX010001017.1 GCA_029287555.1 Rubripirellula sp.
GCGTTTGTGTTCGAGCAACTCATCGAGCGGCTAGGCGAAGAATAGAGTCCCCGTTTCCCGGAGCCGGTTGATTCATGAAATCGCTTTAGAGCATTTTCAAGTTTCTCGTAGGCGGCAAACGATAGACGCCGATCGCTCCGCCGATCGTATTGGGCTGTTAAGCTACGATCGGCGGAGCGATCGGCGACTATGTGATTCTTGAAAATGCTTTAGCCGCCCTCTTGGACGGCGTCGGCGGCAAAGCCGGAGGCGGCTGGCGGGATCGGCAGGCCCTGTTCGTCGCATGCGGACGCAGTCACCCGTCGAAGTTCGGTGACGAACTCGTCCGTTTCGCCTTCGGCCAGTCTGGCAAAGACCTTGGCGAGTGCCGTGTAGCCTTCTCGTTCGAGCCTCACTTTGCCTTGGCGAAAGCTCAATTGACCGTGCAGCCCATCGCTGGCGTCGTCCTCGCTGAGCCGACACGTCACGTTCACATCACCGCGTTCGTTCTCGGCGTAGTCGATCATTCGTTGAATCGCGTCTTGGTAGCCGGCCAGATTCTCGTGATCCCATTGGCTCTCGAAGAGATCGTAACCAACGGGAAGTTCGTGCATGCGTTCAAGGAACAGGTCGATCAGGTCTCCAGTGATGACGTGACCATGTTGCGGTGCAATGAACTCCACGCGAGGTCGCAACTTTAGAATGGCCTTGACCGCGAAGCGAAGCACGTCTCGCGAAGGCATGTAGATCTGGTGAAACTGAGCGATCCCGTTCCAATCGTCCTCGTTGGCCAAGAGGTGGACATCGCCGAGTCGGTTCAGCCCGCCAAACAGATCTCCCGTGTAAAGAACTCGCTGTTCCGGATCGTAGAGCGCCATCGCCCCGCGGAAATGGCAGAAGGGGGTGGGGACAAATTGAAAGGGCTGCCTTGCTGTGGCCGGTGCGGCCCCCTGCGAGAGACGCAGTTTTCCGGGACGAATCAAGGCATGTTGAAGCAGTCTCCAGGTTTCCTCGGTCGTGATCAGCTCGACCTCGGGACTGGCCTCGCAAACTGCCGGTGCATTGCCAGCCACATCGGGATCTTGATGGTTGATCGTCATGGCGTGAATCTCGCTCATGCCGCCGATCAGCTGCGAGATGTTTGACTCGACGACGCCGTAGTCAAACTGTGAACCAGGATCGATGCAGACGTTTCGTCTCGCCCCGAATTGACGAAACGAGCGAACGTAGGTGTTGCACTGCAGCATCGATTCCGGATTTCGATGTCCCACCATCCAGCAATCATCCATGAGCTTCATCGGCCCGCGGGGTACGCTGGGTAACGGGTTACTTGAATCGCGGTCTGGACCGTTGGACATGTTTCCAGTCTCACCAGGGAACGAACGAGGCTTTTCGCACCATGCCTTCCCGGAAAGGGTTGCCCCGGCGTGGAACGCTTCTCAGTGTAAATCAATCCTGCCGAAACCCCTATCGCACTACCCTCGAGAATGGGGAAGTTGTCAAACTTCCGCTGCCGCGAGACGGTGCGCGAGTCGTTGATCGTCCCGCCGGTGGTACCGGTATGCACCGCTAATGACGGGGAACAAGTTCCTTCCGCCTGACTCGAAAGGTAGGCTCTTCGTCGCCGGTCGATCGGCTAGGGGTGGCGACCTGATAAGCCGCCGATCCGGGCCATCACGAATCGCTAGGGCGAAAGCCGCACACGGTCCCAGCGGTCCGCATCCGATGGTCGATAGCAGATGCGGTCGTGAAGCCGGTTGGCACGGCCCTGCCAGAATTCGAATCGCGTTGGTGAGATTCGATAGCCGCCCCAAAAACTGGGAACAGGAATTTCACCCGAGGAGAATTTGCGCTTTAATTCGTCCATCTTCGCCTCCAACAAGCTTCGGGACGTGATCACTTGGCTCTGTTGGGAAACCCACGCGCCGAGTTGACTGCCGCGCGGCCGCTTGACGAAGTACTTGAGCGTTTCTGCGGTGCTGATCCGGGAAGCCGAACCGTTGATTTCGACTTGTCGTTGCAAGGGGATCCAAGGGAACAGCACCGAGACGTGATGGTTCTCCTCCAGCTGGCTCGCCTTGCGGCTGCCGTAGTTGGTGAAAAAGACGAACCCGTCGTTGTCGAAGTACTTCAGCAGGACGGTGCGTTGCGACGGACATCCCTCGGCATCAACGGTCGCCAAGGTCATCGCGTTGGGTTCGAGCAGTTGGGCATCGGATGCTTCGCGATACCACCGCTCGAACTGACGAAACGGACTTTCGTCGACATGATCCAGGTCGAGCGGTCGATCGGCGTACTCTTGACGGAGATGCGTAAGGTCCATGGGGGCGGATCAGCGGGGGTAAGAAAGAACCAGTCACTCATCGTCGCCCAAGATTTCGCGGCGAATCTCGGGCAGCTTCTCGCAGTGGTAGCGATGCGTTCGGAAGGCATCGATTGCCGCCAACACAACAACCGCAACCAGACCGACGATGACACACATCCAAGCAGCAATCCACAGGGCACCGTGACCAGCGAACGCGGCGACGATGATCAGCAGGCCGCAGCCGCCGATGATCAAGTGAATGCGTCCTCGCGCACGCGATCGCTTGTTTCGATAACGGTGATCCAGCTCCGTTTCGAACGATTCATTGGGCCATCCGTTTAACTCGTGCCAATGCAGCCAGGCTGCAAATCCGCAGAGAGTGATGCCCAAGATCATGCTTCCAAGAAACTCGGCGCCCACGTTGTTTGCTCCGGTTTACTGTTGCTTCAACCATTGGTGCACGACCCACACCACCGCAGCGATCGATTCTCCGCTGCAGTTGGCGGGTATGTCCTGTTCGGTGTGCCAGTACTGCGGCGCCCCGATCCCGGGTCGTGGGTAATCGAAGTCAATCAGGTCGATCGTCGGGATCGAAGCAATCTGATTGAGTGGAATATGGTCGTCGTCGATTTGATGCCGAACTCGGGGCACGAAGGCGCGGACGCCAAGTTCGTCCGCTGTCTTCCAAACGCTTTTGACCAGGTCACGCGCGTAGCGGAGGCTGTTGCGTTCGTAGTAGATCTTCAGTTCGCGGTCACCGATCATGTCGAGCAGGATGCCGGCGCGATAGGGCACCGCGGGAGGCGCCGCGCGATACTTTTCCGCGAAGAACTTCGAGCCGAGAAAATACTCGTCTCGTCCCTGTTGCCAAACGAACTCCTCGCCGTCAAACAGCACCATGTCGACACCAACGTCGTCGGGCAAGTCGTTCATCTGGTGCGCCATTTCCATCAACGCCGCCGTACCGCTCGCTCCATCGTTGGCCCCGACGAAGCGGCCTCGTTTGTTCCGAGGGTCGCTGTCGGGATAGGGTCGGGTGTCGTAGTGTGCACACAGCAGGTACCGTTTGGGACGTCCGGGGTACCAGGAGGCGATCAGGTTGGCCATCGGGACCGGCGATCCATCTTCGGGATGCCGGATCTCGAAGGTTTGCATCATTACCGTGGCGCCCTGATGGGTGAAGAAATCGATCAACATCCGTTGTTGCCGCTGCATCGCCGGCGAGCCTGAAGGACGAGGACCCAGGTCGCAGAGTTTGGTCAGATACAACATGGCCCGCTGCGGGTCGTAGTTCGATGGGATCGAGCCCTGCGTTGGTGAATTCGGGTCCGGGCCGCGATCGATTCCTCCCAAGCTGGACACGAGGACCCAGACAGCGGTCATCAGAACCGCGATTCCGAGAATCCGGTATAACCATTTGGTGGGCACTCGCTCGGCCGACGTTTCAGCGGCATCCCTCGTTTCACGGCGTGCCGATTGTAAAGCTCGCCGCGAGGCGGATCGTGATTCGGTGCCGGGCTCGACTTCGCTTAGCTTGATCATCCTTTTTTTCCGACGAGGGCCCCGCGCGGCGTGGTCCGTCCCTGATTTGACGGCTGAAACGAGCCCGACGCCGGGATCGGCCACAAGTAGGTGTCTTCGACGTCGATTCTTACAAGTTTGCTCGCCGCCTGCCCGCTCGCTGACGCGACCGCCAGTGAAAATCGACTCTCTATTGTCCCGGAAATGGGCCCCGTGACCACCGGTGCGTTACTTCGGTTTATGGCTCAGCGACGAAGCTTGCCGTTTTTTAAAGTGGCTGGGCCCCTATAATTTCAACGATTCAACAATGGAGAGTCGATGCGTTTGGCTTATTTTCAAGATGATCATTGCCTGATGGAGTTCGCCACCCCCAGAGGTGTCACCGCAAGATTCGCCATCCGGCGTGTCAGCTCGAACGCTGCGCTATGGGTGCGGTGGTGCATGCTTGCCCTGGGTTTGCCTCTACTCGGGCCGCTCGCTCCCTGGGCTCCCACCCCGCTGCTGGCCCAGCAGGATGACGGCGTGGCGTCGGAGCAGCTCGAATCGACTGGGGAAGAACGGCGCACGAACCGGGTCAAGTCGGGTTACCTGATCGACGTCCCGCTCCCAATTGATTCAAGCGTTGCCGCAGGTCTTATTCGAAACTTGGAAAACGTGTCAGAGACGGCCCCGGCGAATCAACGGGTGACGGTGGTGATGCGCTACGACGCGGAAGACTCTGACGGGGCGGTCGCCGAGTCGAGTTTTGAAGATGCTTTGAAGTTGGCCCGCGCCATCACCAGCAGCAACTTGGGACGCGTCCGCGTTGTCTCGTTCGTTCGTGGCGTGGTGGAAGGTCATGCCGTGCTTCCGATTCTGGCATCCGAGAGTTTGATCGTTGGCCGTGATGGTGTGATCGCGGACGCCTCGGCCGGTGAGGCTGCCTCACCCAGGCCGGATCCCACGATCTCCCTGAGCTATCAGGCAATTGCCGAACAGCGAGGTTTGTTTCCTCAGGCGATCGTCGCCGCCCTGGTCGATCGCAGCTTGGAACTCGCCCGAGTCTCCAAGCTTGGTGGTCAGCAGGTGTTTGCTGCTGGCGAGCAATTATCGTCTCTCCGTCAGTCGGGTCAATTGTTGGGCGAGACTGTCTGGAGCGCCCCGGGTGTTTCGCTGCGGATTAATGCTCAACAGTTGCGCACCGCCCAGATTGCAAGTGCCATCGCCGATACCGTGGAACAGGCCGCCGAGGTGTTGGATTTGGCCGAGGTCTATCCCGTTACATCGGGCGACGTTGCGGGAAAGGCAAAGGGCGTTTTGTTGGAGATTACTGGAGCGATTGCTTCCGGACGCGTCCGGCGATGGCAAAGCAATTTGACCTCGACGTTGGAATCTGGGGACGTCAACACCTGGATGATCGCCATCGACTCGGGCGGCGGCAGCTTCGATGAGAGTGCAACGTTGGCGGGTTGGTTTGCCCAGCCGGAGCCGCCCTTGCAAACGGTGGCCGGTCTGGTGCGGGGCGAAGCCCGTGGCGATGCGGCGTTGATTGCGCTTGCCTGTAAGCCGCTCTACTTGTTGCCGGATGCTCGGATCGGTGGCCCCGGGGCGGATTCGATTTCG
>JARFQX010001029.1 GCA_029287555.1 Rubripirellula sp.
ACGAAGAGCCGATCCAAGCTTTGATTCGCCGCTACGTCGAGCCGTTCTCTCAACACGTCCGGGTTGACGTCCACGGCAACCTGATCGCGGCGGCTGGCGACGAAGACGGGCCGCGTCTGATGTACGCCGGACACTGCGACCAAATCGGCATGTTGGTCTCGTACATCGATGATCAGGGGTTTCTCTATGCGCAGACCATTGGTGGATGGGACCCCCAGCAGTTGATTGGCCAGGCCATGACCGTCTGGACCCAGTCGGGGCCTGTCGCGGCGGTGATCAGTCGCAAGCCGATTCATCTGCTCAACAACGAGGAGCGGCAAAAGGTTGTCGACTTGGACGAACTGTGGTTGGACATTGGCGCCAAGAACAAGAAAGAAGCCCAGCAGTTGGTTCGAGTCGGGGATCCAATCACGCTCGATTTGCGTTTCCGTCGGTTGTTGGGTGACTTGGTCAGCGGCCCGGGGATGGACAACAAATCGGGGATGTGGACGGTGATCGAGGCGTTGCGCCGCGCCGCTTCCGAGCCGCTGCGTTGCCATTTGCACAGCGTGGCAACGGTCCAGGAAGAGATCGGATTGCGTGGCGCCAAGACGGCTGCGGGCAGCATCGATCCGGCGGTGGCGATCGCGGTGGACGTCACCCACGCCTCGGATTGCCCGACGATAAGCAAGGAAAAGCAGGGGGAGATTGCGGTCGGCGGTGGACCGGTCATCTTCCGCGGCCCGAACATCAACCCGAAGGTCGCCGAACGGCTCGTCGAGTTGAGCCAATCGAACGAGCTTCCCTATCAGCTAGCCGCGATCGGTCGCGCGACACCGAATGATGCCAATGTGTTGCAGCTTCACGGGAGCGGGGTTGCCACCGGTTTAGTCGCCATCCCCAATCGATACATGCATTCAGCGGTCGAGGTGATTTCCATGGCAGATATTGACGCGGCCGCTCAACTACTGGCGTTGTTTGCCCAGTCGCTCAGTGGAGATGATGACTTTACCCCGTCGCTGGGAAGTTGATCGGGGCTGGGAAGCTAGTCGGGAATGGGAAGTTGATCGGGGATGGGGCAACCGCAGGCGCTCCCCGCCGAAGCCTCGAGTTGCGAGAGCGTCGAACGGGGCACCACGAACGGGGTCACCACGAACGGGGTCACCACGAACGGGGTCACCACGAACGGGGTCATCGCCAGGCCAAAGATGCGGCCTTTTGGAACGCAAACGTGGTACCATAGAGGGCACTCGATTGGCCTGCGTCATGTAGCCCGAGCTTGATGGTAGTCCCCGAATGATCCAAGCATTTCGTTGAGAGAAAGTCGTGCGTCATGGCGAAGGTCTTATTGGTTGAAGATAGTGCGACCCAAGCAGTCGAAATCCGGATGCTGTTGGAAGAGGGGCATCATCAGGTCTTGCACGTGGCCAATGGCCGGCTCGCGCTCGACGTGTTGGCGAAAGAACCGATCGAGTTGGTCGTGACCGACTTGGAGATGCCGGAGATGAACGGTCTGGAGTTGGTCGAGGCGATGAAGACCGACTTCGAATTCATCCCGGCCGTGCTGGTCACCGCGCGAGGTTCCGAGGAACTCGCTTCCAAGGCGCTCCAAAGCGGGGCTGCCGGCTACGTTCCCAAAGACCACCTGCAGTCATTGCTTAACGACACGATCGTCGATGTTCTCGGTGTGATTCGCACCGATGCCAGCTTTGCAAAGCTGATCAGCACTCTGCAGAAGAACGTATTTGTCTTCGACCTTCCCAACGATTCCACCCTGATCACGCCGCTGATTGGATTGTTGATGCAAGTGATCGCGGGAATGGAGTTGATCAGCGGGATCGAATTGACTCGGATGGGAGTCGCAATCGAGCACGCACTGGTCAACGCCATGTACCGGGGCAATCTGGCGCTTGGGCCGTCGGTGACGCCGCCGCACCGGGCGATTGTGTACGATGACGCGACCACCAATTTGATCGAAAATCGCAAGCAGAGCGAACCCTACAAGGATCGGATCGTGCATGTGGAGGCGACTGCCAGCAAGGAGGAAATCCGCGTGCTCGTACGAGACCAAGGCAAAGGATTCAACACGTCCGAGATCCCGCGCCGTGGCGATCCCAAGATGCTCGACAGTGAATCGGGACGAGGCTTGGTGCTGATGGCGAGTTTCACTGACGAACTGCTCTTCAATGAGCAGGGTAATGAGGTCACCTTGGTCAAGAAGGTGCCTTCCAAGTAGGCCGAGGTTTCGACCCCGTATAGACGACCGGAACCCCACCGCAAAGATCGGGTAATGACCAAACCGCAACGCTCCGGCGGCCAAGTCGCTGACGAGTCGAGGAAACCGGAAAAGTCTGTCGCAACCAGCGGAGAGGCGAGCTTGGAGTTTGAGCAGTCGCGAGCTGCCTACGAATCGCTCGTCAACAGCTTACCCTTGAGCGTGTTGATCAAGGACACCGAAGGCCGTCGACTATTTGCCAACCGCGCCTACCTCGAAACGCGGGGGTTGGCACTGGAGGACCTGCTCGGCAAACGCGATGAGGACCTTTTCCCGCCGGAGATTGCCCGCAAGTTTACCGAGGACGATCGCAAGGTTCTCGAGACCGGTGAATCGCTGCACAACGTCGAAGAAACGGTCAACCGCGAGGGTGCGTCCTGTTGGATCGAGCGAATCAAGAGTCCAATTTTCAACCAGGATGGTCGCGTCATCGGCGTCCAGCTGATGTTCTGGGACGTCACGGATAAAGTCTCGGCGGAGGATCAGCTCAAGCATGAACGCGATCTGCTGAACCATCTTCTACGGCACATCCCCGACAGTATCTACTTCAAGGATCGCGACAGCCGCTTCGTGAGAATCAGCGAGGCGATGGCCAAGAAGTTTGGCCTGCCCAGTGCCGCTGCAGCGGAGGGGAAGACGGACGCCGACATCTTCAGCGAAGAGCATGCCAAGGCGGCGCGCGATGATGAGCTCGAGGTCATGGAGACACGCGAAGCCTTGGTCGACCGGATCGAAAAAGAAACCTGGCACGATCGCGAAGATACGTGGTGCATGTCGACCAAGATGCCCTTCATTGATGACAATGATGATGTCGTCGGGACGTTCGGAATCTCGCGTGACATCACCGAGCTGCAAGAGTCCCAGAACGCGCTGCGGGAGGCTCGCGACGCCGCCGATCGGGCCAACCGCGCCAAGAGCGACTTCCTGGCCAACATGAGCCACGAAATCCGCACGCCCATGAACGCCATCATCGGCATGTCGGAACTTCTTGCCCAGACACGCCTCACCGACGAGCAGCGAGACTACGTTCAACTGGTTCGCGAATCATCCGATGCGTTACTTCGGTTGCTCAACGACATTCTCGACTTCTCCAAAATCGAAGCTCGGAAATTGGAGCTCGAGTCGATCCCTTTCTCCA
>JARFQX010000062.1 GCA_029287555.1 Rubripirellula sp.
CCGCGTTCGCAGTCCGCGTCGTATGTGCGAGCAGGAACAGGCTGATGACTAAACAGATGTGACGCATTCTCGCACCATATGAACTTAGTTGACGCTTCTACGATGATGTCGAGATCGCTCCGGCAGCCGATGGCGAGCTCGAGGTGTTGTGCAGGCTGAGCAGGATGCATTCTGACGGATTCGTCCTTTTGGGCGTGCCCAACTATCAATATTCGTTCTATCGATGGTCGTTAGACTCAAGCGTCTCTCAAAGGTAGTCAACGAAAAACTGCATCGTGCGTTCGATGATCGTTTCACGGGACGGATCGATGTCCGCGCCAACCCTGCGCCAGTTATGGCCCGAGTTTCTGATGATCATGATTTCGACCGGCGCGCCGATGGCATCAGCTTCTTTCTTCATGTAGTACGCGTGCTTCACCGGGATGGTCGTGTCCTTGTCACCCTGAATCATCAATAGTGGAGGGCTGTCTTTGCTCATGTAGTTAATTGGGCTGACTTCTCGATAACGGGCCAACTTATCTGTCGGTCCGGAATCCGACCCCAGAATGCGAGCGGCAAACCGGTCGCGGAAGTCAGTTCGGTCATCGTGGTTGAACAGATCTGTCTTCTCAAAATCGCACGGACCGTACCAAGACACGCCAGCTACCATTCGATACGGGACCTTGGAGAGCGAATCAGCTCCTGGTAATTGCTCTGGCGACGCAAGAAGGAGCATCTGTGCGATGTGGCCGCCAGCAGAGTCTCCCATCACGAAAATGCGCATCGGATCAATCCCGAGCGATTCGCTGTTCTTGGCCAAATAGCGGATCGCGTCTTTGCAGTCGATGACGCAATCACGCATTGCAACATTGCTGTCCTTCTTTGCCAGACGATAGGTGACGGGCGCCACCGCGAAACCTTGCTTAACCAACCGACCGAACACGATCCCGAACGAGCCGGTTGCCGCTTTGTATCGACTGCCTGCGGCCCATCCTCCGCCATGTGTGAAGATAATCACCGGGCACATTTTGGATTGTTTGGCGGTCGGGTAGTAAAGATCGAGTTTCAGGTCTTTCCCCGAGATGCTCTTGTAGACAACTTCGAGCTTTCGCTCTCCGCCGGTTTCGAGGTATTTCGTTTGTTGAGGTCGGCGTGATGCCTTATCCCTTTTTCGCGTTTCCTGCGCTGTCGCCCCGCTGGTTGCCAAAACGGTAGCCATAACGACGATGATGATTCTGTGTTGCTTGTTCGATTTCATTAGGTTGTAACCCATTGCTATTTTGCCAAACCGACCTTCGACATGTCGAACGAAACGAATCCCATCTTCCTTGCTGGCGATTCGGGCTTGAGTCGGAAGTCGCCATTCGCTGCATCAACAGACAGCGGATCCACGGCCAGGCTGTGATCGTCGACGCCGTCCCGCAGTTGCTTCATCAACTGCTGCGTTCCCAGTGTTCGATTGGATGCGCAAAAGTAGATGTGCTCCGCGTTTGCCTTCGGTAATGTCCCGGACCACGCGTCAGAACCGTTTGGTGACACATAGAAATCAGCATCGAATTCCGCAGCGAGTAAATGGAGGCCGGCAGAGAAAAGGAGTCCTGCAATCAATAGAGTGAATCGGAACGACATGCGTTTCTCAAGCTCTTGGCAGCTATCTGTGAGTCATCAGATCGCTGGTCGCAATCTTTGTTACGAGGTCGGCCAGTTTGTAATCGCCGTTTTCCGACGCTGACAGGATGGAGTCAACCGTGGAGTAGTCTGCGGCAACAAGCTTTCGGCCTTTGGCGTACTCAGCGATCCGTATAATCAGATTGCGGGCGAACGGTCGGATATCGCTCGACAGAATCTGCTTAAGCTCCGTTACGTCTGCGAAGTCCTTGCCTAGGTAGTTGCCGTGCGTGCTGACGGGCTGTGTCTTTGAATACTTCGTGCGGTAACGGCCGATGGGGTCGAAGGCCTCGAGGGCGAATCCAAGCGGATCCAATCTTCGATGGCACTCCATGCAGGCCGCGTCGCTTCGGTGCTTTTCCAGCATCTCGCGCACGGTGACGGCGCCGTTCAGATCCGGCGTCAGCGCGGGGACGGCTTTGGGGGGCGGCGGAGGCGGAGTGCCGAGCAAGTCAGCTAGCACCCAGACTCCGCGTTCGATCGGCGACGTTTCGACGCCATTGGCGGGGAGTGTAAGAATGCTGCCATGCCCGAGTAGACCGCCGCGTTTTACGCTGAGTGGAAATGTGACACGAACGAATTCGTTGTCCTCGCTACCTTCAAACGGCACGCCGTAAAGGTCTGCAAGACTCCTGTTAACGAACGAGTAGTCCGAGTCGAGGAAGTCCCGCACACTTCGATTCTCTTGCAGCACATGGCGAAAGAACTGATGAGTCTCTTCGAGCATTGCCAACTCAAGACCTTCCTTGTAGTAAACCCTGAATTCGCCTTTCGCATCTGGCGGCATCGCCCCCAGTTTGTCGAACGCCAGCCACTGCTCGGCGAAGCTTGTGCTGAACTGCTCTGACCGAGGGTCATTGAGCATTCGCGATACCTGCTCGCGCAAGACCAACGGATCTTTGAGTTCGCCTGATTCGGCGAGGCGGAGTAATGCGGCGTCCGGCATGGTGCTCCAGAAGAAGTACGGCAGTCGATTCGCGATTTCGTACGGATTGAGTTCGCCTTGTTCTTCACGAATGTAAAGAAAGTCCACCGAACTCATCATCGCGGCGAATGTCCTGATCGTAGCTTCATGCCAACTTGCGCAATTAGTGTGTTGCTTGTCCATGAAGGCAAGGTAGGGAGCGACTTCTTCTTGCGTCACGCTGCGACGAAACGCTCGCCTTGCAAACCGAAGCACGACTTCCTGTCGCACGGTCGGGGCAGCGAGATTCGGCATGTCATCTGTGTCATACGTTGTCTGGATAGACACGGGCGGCCACTCGTCAATGAAAGGGCCTTCGACCTGAAAGTTACTGATCCGAATCCCCGGCCCGCGATAGGGTTTGTTCGCTTCAGATCGATCGAGTTTCCGCCGCCGAATGTTGGCACGAACCTGAGTGATCGGCTTGCTTGAACCGTTAACGAATGAGAAGTAAGGAAATTGGTCTTTGTCGATCCACGCGTCGAAAGTAAAGGTCTGGTCGACGTCGTCTTTCAGTTCGAAGGTCTTCAGAAGTTCCGCCTTACCTGACACGCTCGCAGCGGCATCCTGCTGGACTCCAAAGCCCATGATGACGGGGCCTTTTGCAGGTGCGAATCGCACGGCATAGGCATCTCTGTCGACTGCAGCCGCTGTGACCGTGATGGTGTAACGGCCGGGAATCGTCATCGTGCGAGACGACTGTCCGTCGTAGACCATGGCTTTGCCACCGGATCGACAGATGATGTGATTCTTGTGGCTATTGATGTATCGGTCGCCGCCGACGCCTTTCATTCTCCCCACGTTGACGTCAACGACGCAGACATCCGGCCGCGAGGCTTCGCTGGTGAACAGCGCATACCGCAGGCTTTTGTCCGCGACTTCCATGTACTCCATCAGCAGTTCATTGGAGATGACGAGGGACTCTGCGGATGTATCAACCGCGTCTGATATCCGACGTGAGCTGCCGCCACCTGATCCATCGAGATGTTCTCCCCGGCAGTCGCGTTCTTCGCATCCACACCGCTGAGCAGCGAGTTCATCGCTCCATGCTTGGTAAAGATGCCCGGATGATCCATGTGCGAAAAGACGGTAAAGTCCTTCCGCAACGTTGCAAGCGATCTCAGCGTCGGCGACAGCTGAAAGTCCGGCTTCAAACGACTCCGGAAAGAAGGCTTCTGGATTCATTCCAAGGGCACTGCTGATGCAAACCATCCGCACCTTAGGGCCAGCGGCGAGAGACGAGGCTTCGGTAATGGATTCCAAAGCTGGCAACGCAATACACACACCGGCCGCTTGCAGCAATTGTCGTCGCGTTGTCAACAGACTCTCCAAATGTCGAACCTTGATGGTCATCGAACTGACTTCCAAACGTCACCTGCCGTCAGCCCACGATGTCATGATGATGCACGCCATCCTGGACAATGGTCCAACGCATGTCTCCCTCACGCATCCGGTTGAATGGACTGCGACATGCACAATGGTCGGTGAAATCAGGAACCATCCATATTCTCGTCTCTGTGGCTTGCATGTCGAGGATGGAATGCGACACCAGACTAACAATCTGCGACACCGCAAGCGACGGGCGTTGAATTCAAGCGAAGCTTAAGACTCGGCGAAAAGTTGCCTTGCTCGTCGAAACACCTCGTTTCTAAGGACGCGACCTACGGTGAGTGTCAATCGCCGGGGCAAATCCGGGGCAGCATTGGATTTGTGTTGTGGTTGCGCCAGGCGAGATTCGGGCGTTATGCAACGCGAATGCCACGCATGCTCAATTCGAATCCAGCGAACAAGCACGCAGCTTTAGGACAGTAACGTAGCGTTTTCTGCGGTTGGAGGATATGAGTCTGGCGGCTGCCGCAGCAATGTGAGAGCTGACCTGCCGCGAGACTCCAACGTTCCGATCGCAATCGGACGTTTGTCGAGCAAATCATCGTGCATGAGTTACATACGTTTGTCAATGTCGTGCCCGTTTCCAGGGACGATTGTCGCTGCCTCGCCCGCGCGGTTACCGGTTGCACGGTTAACTTAAGATATCCGTCACTATTTGGGCTTTGCGACCAGCGGTTAAGGTCTGCTTCTGACCATTGTGGTGATAGATTAGTTCATCACATTTGAGTCCAAACAAATGCATCAGTGTCACTTGCAGGTCATTCGGAGTGACGATGTTCTCGACCGCGCGGTGGCCAAACTCGTCGGTGTTGCCGTAGGTCATTCCTGGTTTGAATCCGCCACCAGCCACCCAGATGCTGAAGCCTTGGCCGTTGTGATCGCGTCCGTGTTTCTCGGGACTACCTTGGTTTTGGGTCACCGGCAAGCGTCCGATCTCGCCGCCCCAATGCACGATCACTTCGTCCAGCATCCCGCGCTGCTTGAGATCTTTT
>JARFQX010000090.1 GCA_029287555.1 Rubripirellula sp.
AATCACGTTGTCAAAGTACTTGCCATCGGCCTCTCGGTTGGGAGGAAAGTCGGCACAGCTGCCTTCGTAGGACTGACCAATTCCGCCGGCGCCATGAATGAACACCTCATCAAACCCACGATTGTAGGGCTGATACGCGTCTTCATCACCGAGATGCCACTTGCCAAAAATCCCTGTCTGGTATCCAGCGCGTTGCAGCAGTTGCGGAAAGGTCGTGGTCGACAGCGCCATCCGCTCCCGCTCTTTGATGGTGTGGGTCACTCCGTTTCGAAACTCATGGCGACCACTAAAGATCGCCGAACGAGTCGGTGAGCAGGTGGGACTGACATGGAACTCCGTGAAACGAGTCGACATCCCATAGAAGCGATCCAGATTTGGCGTCCTCAGTACCTCGTTGCCCATGCAAGACAAATCTCCCATCCCCTGATCATCGGTCATCACCAGGATGATGTTGGGGCGGGTCCCCGCAAGCGACTCCGCAGAAAGGCGATTTGCGGCAAACAGCGAAACGAGACAGAGGGCAACGAAAAGAATAAAACCGGGAATTGGGGCACGATTTCGCATGAGGAGTTTTCCGCGATCGAGGCAGAGAGGAATCAAGGCAGCGTTCAGTTCGAGGCATTGTATCTCAACGCAGCGCGCGGTCCTACTTGCTTCGCCGCTATGGACCTGGAACCAGGTTCGTCGTGCTCGCGGCTGGAAACAAGGAAAAGGATGTTGACGTTCAACGACGAGCACCGCGGCCATTCTTCGCGATGGGGCGCTAAGAACCATCGCGAAGGAGATAGGAAGGAAAGGGGAAGAAAGGGAAGGGAGGGCCGGTGAATCGCCTAGACTTCTCGATCGAGCCAATGATCGTGTCGAATCGGACACCGTAGCGGGGAGCATTGCCGCGCGAGCTCAACGGCAACCACGCAGAATATCGCTTCAATTTGCTGGTGTCTTTTTCCGATACATTCCCATTGGGCGTCGAAAGTTCCAAAATGACTCCCCGCCATCGTTTCGACGCCTGAATCCTGAGGCCTCGCATCTTCGCTAACCGGTAATTGTTGTGGTGGTCGCGTGAGGCCGGGCCAAGGATTGATCGTCGTGCTGCTGGCGACCTGCATCGCGGGATGCACGTCACCGTCGAAGCTGCATCAATCGGCGGCTATACAATCCTCAGCGTTGCCTCCGGAGCCGTTGCCTCCAGCGGCAGCGGCTCCAGAGCCGTGCTCGGTCTATCTGGTACGCCATGGCTGGCATACCGGTCTGATCGTCCGCCGCTGCGATGTATGCGCCCAAGACTGGCCCGAGATCAGGCTGTTTGATGATTCGACGTTCATCGAAGTCGGCTGGGGCGACGCTGGCTATCTCTGTTCCAAGCTTCCAGGCCCCATCGTGTTGGCCAACGCGGCCTTCCTGCCGAGCCGCAGCGCGATCCATGTGGCTGGCTTCGATTGTCCGCCGGAAATCTTCTTTCAAGACAGCCAGATCATTGAGATCAAAATGTCAGCCGAGCGGGTTGGCCGGTTGTGTCGTTTCGTTCATCACGATTTGGCGAGGGACGACGCCGGCGGGCTGCGTTGGCTCGGTCCGCCGATCTATGGCCGCGGCGGCATCTACCAATCGAAGGGCTACTACTTCTTACCGAACACGTGCAATGTCTGGACGGCGCGAGGACTGGCCGCTGCCGATTGCCCCGTCGCCGTTCCACTTTGCACGATCGCGCCGCCGCTTGTCTTACAGTCGAAAAGGTTTGGCCGCGAAATCCACGACGGGCTGGGCAAATTGCCCGTAATCTATCCGTTTGTCAACTTCGATCGGCCCACCAACCGCTGAACGATGACTCCCGTTTCGGAAGCTTCGCTGCGTCATCGGCTTCGGTCGTTGCGGTTACGGTGGTGGAAGCGCGGAAAGGTCCAGATCGGGAACGCGGTAATTGTCCGCCGTTGTGACCTGGGTAGTCCGATGAAGAATCCGTTGTTTTCCTCGTCGGTCACGATCCTTGGTGGCGACGATGTAGTGGATGCCAACCGGTGCATCAAAGAGATAGGCACCTCGGCCGTCGCTGACGGTGTTACTCCGGACTCCAATCGTCGTCCAGTTTCCCGATCCATCTTGAGTCGCCTCGTACAGCAAGAGGTCGATGCCGGCAGCCGGCTTGCCATCACGCAACAGGAATCCGCCGACTTTGCCAAGAGGATGCACGAGCACGCGTATCGATTCATTGCTTCCCGCGTCCAGGATCGCACGTCCTTCTAGCGAATCATTGCCGTTGCCTGTGGTCGCAGCCACGATCGCCTTGTTCCAATCCGTTTCCCTTAGTTGAAGCAAGCATGCACCGTTCTCGTCCGTCTGCTGAGGACTCGAAATCGATTGCCAAGTCACGATGCGGTCATCGAGCCAACGCTCGCGCAGCACGCGTAAGTTTGCGTTGGGAACGGGATTCCCTTCCGTGTCCGTTACAAGAACATTTTGGGGTTGATACTGCTGGACTTCAAAGTCGGACACTTGGATCACTTCGGAGTCTTTGGGGATCTCAACGACGCGCGTCTGTTCAGCTGGTGGATTGGAAGCATCTTGAAGCTTGTATCCGTCGACGTAACCGCTCAAGGTAATCGTGGTGGCAACACGCGGGACCACGATGCTCCACATCCCGCGCTCGTCGGTGGTTGACGAGCGTCGTGGCGCGTCCACCGAAGCATCATCTGGTTGAAGCGTCACGGTGACCCCGGCAACCGGCTGCTTGTCACGTTGACCAATCACTCGCCCGCTCAATCGGACGCCAGGCACGGTGCGAAACTCGATCGACTTGCTTCCAATCAGCGTGGCGAGAGAGACTTGCTCGGAGACTTCTGGCATCACAGCGTCGGGTGGCGGCCCGGCATGAAACCGCAGGCTGCCGCTTGATCGCGTCGCCCATTTGCGAAGCTCTCCTGCGCCCGTCTGCCAAACCGCGGTCCCCGACTCGTCGGTATGAAGGGGCCGAAAGATCCCCGGTCCACGGATGCGGGTTCCGGCTACGGGTGAACCTTGCTGATCCAACACGCGAAACGTGAGGGTAACGGGATCGGCATGCGACCGGGCAATTCGCTGGCGAAGCGGGTCTTTCCCGGCAAAAGGATCAGCCTCTTGACCCGTGACGTTCGTGCCGATCATCGCCACGCCAGCAAGGACCAGACACCATGGTCTAAAGCGCAACATGGTCGACTGCCTCCAACGAGAGAAGAGATGGCTTGTTCAGCGGAAAAACCGACCGAGCCGTTGGGAAACCACCAGTATAGCGTCGCCATTTGCGCTGATGAAATCCGATCGAGATCCTCCCTTTGACTCGCGATCGTTGTTTCCTTTACGCATTGCACCCCAACGAGGATGGCAAAGACTGCCCAATCGCGGTGCGGCCAGCGCTATACTAAACAGATCCGGGTGCGGGGCGTGACCGTCGCACCAGGCCTGTTTTAATGGAATAGCCATGAACCTGATTCGATGGGTAAAGAGCCTGTTTACGCGCCGTGGAAAGGCTCTCTCGCTGTACAGAGCCGGAATCGCGAAGGCGAACAAACGCGACTACGATGGGGCAATAGCCGACTACTCAGCAGCGATTCGGGCGCCGGACACACCGATCGATGTGAAGGCCATGGCGCTCTACAATCGGTCCATCGCCTATTCCGCGATTCATGAAGACAAGAAAGCGGCCGAGGACCTTGCGGCGATGCTAGAGATGCCTGGATTACCGGACAACATCAAATCAAAGGCTCACCAACGGCGGGA
>JARFQX010000209.1 GCA_029287555.1 Rubripirellula sp.
TCGCTCGCCGTTTTGAAGCTCCAGTCTTCGGACGATCCGAGCAAGCGGATCCAGCGCGACGGGCGCAATCGATCGATTCGCGGTGCCTCCACCGTCACGGGCTCCACGAGCGCGATGCGAAGTCCCCGCTCTCGCACCAAACGGGAGGCGAGCACGCATCCAGCGGTCCCTCCTCCGACGACAACCAGATCGATCTCGCTCATCGGTGCTTGCACAACCCCGGTGCGGGCGGCTGCCAGATCGGAAGTTCAACGCAACGCAGAAGGGTCAATGGTCGATATTTACCTTGTCGAGTACGATTCAACGTGTCGCCGCGGTTCCAGTTCTGCCCGCTCCCCGTTGTTTCCGTTCCCGGTTGTTTCCGTTCCCGGTTGTTTCATCGTTCGGCGCTCGCGGGCTCCATCACAACCCTCAAACCCCTCGCCATGACTGCGCCAGCCAGCTCCCACAGAAAGTGCCACCGCTTTTCCGAGATCCAAACTGCTCCACCCGATGCGATCCTCGGGTTAACCGAAGCGTTCCTGGCCGATACCAACCCCAACAAGATGAACCTTAGCGTGGGGGTCTACAAGGACGCATCCGGCCAGACGCCCGTGCTGCGGTGCGTGAAAGAAGCCGAGCGGCGGTTGATCGAGACGGAAACGACCAAGGGTTACCTGGCGATTGACGGGCTTCCCGAATATCGCGATTCCGTTCGCAGTCTGGTGTTCGGTGACTCCGTCGAAGCCGCAAGGTTGGCGATTCTGCAGTCGCCGGGAGGAACCGGTGCCTTGCGCGTTGCCGCCGGGTTCCTGGCGAGCCAGTTGGGGGCGAGCCAGTTGGGGGCGAGCCAATTGGGGGCGAGTCAAACCGATTCGGGACGGTTCCAACCGATTCGGATTTGGTTTCCGACGCCGACTTGGGCCAACCACAGCTCGGTTTTTTCATCCGAAGGTTTGCCGATCGAATCGTACCGCTACCTCGCCGCCGATCGGACCTCGTTCGACTTCGAGGGAATGATGGAGGATCTCAGCAGCAAGACGGCTCCCGGGGACGCGGTCCTGCTGCATGCTTGCTGCCACAACCCGACGGGGGTTGATCCCAGTGACGCGCAGTGGGGCGACATTGCGGCCCTGCTCGCCGAGAAGCAGTTGCTGCCGGTGATCGACTTTGCCTATCAGGGCTTCGGCAACGGACTTGAGGAAGACGCCATCGCGATCAACAAGATTCTAGGTTGCTGCGACGAAGCGATCGTCTGCAGCTCGTTCTCCAAGAACTTCGGTTTGTACAGCGAACGGGTCGGCGCGATCTCGCTGGTCGCCGCCGACCCCTCGGCTGCGCAGGCGGCCCAAAGTCAGTTGAAGCGAGTTGTTCGCTGCAACTACAGCAACCCACCTCGCCACGGCGGGGCAATTGTCGCCACCGTGTTGTCGGACGCCGAGTTGACCAGGCAGTGGCATGAAGAGTTGGCGGAGATGCGCGATCGCATCAAACAGCTGCGCCACCGATTTGTCGAGACGATGCAGACGGCCGGCAGGGGGCACGACTTCAGTTTTCTGCTCTTGCAGTCAGGAATGTTCTCTTACAGTGGCTTGAGTCCGATGCAGGTTGATCAGCTCAAGACTGAGTACGGGATCTATATCGTCGGCAGCGGGCGGATCAATGTCGCCGGGATGGTCGAAGACAAAATGGATCAGCTCTGTGACGCGGTTGCCAAAGTCATCGAAAGTTAGTGTCGGACACCCTCGGCTGCTCCCCGGACACCCTCCGGCTGCTCCCTAAATAAGGGTGCACAATTATGAATGGAAAGTCGTGCTCGTGCTCAGTCGCTTGCGACGGTGCTCGTGCTCGAACTCGTGGACGCAGTTTTTCGCATCCTTTTCGATTACGAGCACCGCTTCGCTGAGCACGAGCACGAGCACGATTTTTTTGGCACCGTTCCAGAATCGCGCACGCTTATTTGGCGACTACTTCTTTGTGGACTTCTTTCTCGCTTGCTCGATTGCGGCCGCTTCGGCTTCCGCATCGAAGCGCGGGTTGGGCTCGCTGGGAACCGGTGCGTCGACCGACTCTCGCCAATCAATCAGTCTTTGGTGCAGGTCTTTGGCGATCTCGGGATGCTCCGCTGCCACGTTGCGTTTTTCACCGATGTCGGCGTGCAAATCGTACAACTCGAGTCCGCCGTCCTCGAAGTACTCGTGTAGTTTCCATTTGCCGTGGCGAATGATGCTGCACGGCCGACTGCGAAACAGCGGATCGCGCTGCTCATTGGTTCGTTGGTAACTTTGCAGGTACGCCGGGAAGTGCCAAAACAGGGATCGCTCGCCCAAGTCTTTGGCTTCCCCTTTGAAGATCGGGACAAGGCTGGCCCCGTCGATCGGCTGGTTCTTTGGTAGTGCGGCTCCGGTGATCTCGCACAGCGTGGGATACACATCGACGTTGACGATCGGAACATCGCACTTCGTTTGCGCTTCCACGACGCCCGGCCAGACGACAAAGAAGGGCTCGCGGATGCCTCCCTCGTAATACGTTCCCTTGTAGCCCTTCAACGGACGCATCGAGGTGGCTGGACCGTAACCGCCGTTGTCCGAGGTGAACAAGATCACGGTGTTTTCTCGAATCCCCAATTCGTCCAAGGCATCGACGATCCGTCCGATGCCGGTATCGACGCTCTCAATCATCGCGCCCATCACGGCGTGGTTGTGCAACTTGCCCTTCGGCTTTGCTTCATACTTCTTGATGAGTTCCTCAGGGGCTTGCAGCGGGGTGTGGACGGCAAAGTGGGTCAGGTACAGCAACCATGATGAATCCTGGTTGGCTGAGATAAAATCAATCGCTTCGTCCGTCAATCGATCCGTCAGGTACTCATCTTTGGCTGCGTCGTCGAGGCCGGGAGCGCCCGGATGGGGCGGAAAGTAGCCCTTCGGCGGACTTCCACTGTGCGACCCGGCAACATTCACGTCGAAACCGTACGGCAGGGGATCCTTGCTCAGGTGCCACTTGCCGATGGTAGCCGTTCGATACCCCGCTTGTTGGATCTGATGAGCCCAGGTTCGCAGATTGGACTTGAGCGTATCGGTGCCCGGGACGTGCTTGAGTCTTCCAAACTTTGGGTTGCCTCGACGCTTCGTTCCCACGTTGTAAATCTCGTGACGCGGCGAGTATTGGCCTGACAACAGGGAAGCCCGCGCTGGTGCGCAGTTGGCGGCCGCAGAGTAGGCATTGCTGAAGATCATCCCCGAGCGCGCCAGGGCGTCGATATTGGGGGTCTCGTAGAAATCGGAGCCCATGTATCCACAATCGCGCCATCCATAATCATCAAGAAAAATGAACAACACGTTCGGACGCTGAGAGTCTTGTGCCCATGTATGGCTACACAATGCGCACCAGACTGCGATCAGGATCAGGCGAAACATAGAAGGGCCGATTTGATGGTTGGCAGCCGGGACCGGCGAAGAATCAAATCACGCAACACGCTGCGAGGATTCAAGTCGGCGGACTGCGCAAATGGTAGAGGAAAGAATCGATTCCGAGTCGGAGACCCGGGCTGTTCTGGC
>JARFQX010000226.1 GCA_029287555.1 Rubripirellula sp.
TCAGTTCCCGCGCCGCTGGCATCAGTACCCACAACGTGAACATGCTGCCGCCGACAAGCGTGATCGCCGTAGCCACGTGAACAATTCGGGAAACAACGTCAACCATCCACATCTGTTCTTCCTTTCCAATGTGCTTCACCCAAGGTCCGGCACCACACTCGGCCGCATCGACCATGCAGCACGACTCTCCTCGGCTGTGATCGTAATGAAACTAGTGCTTTGTCAGACTTTAAAAATGGGGTTGAACCGGGGTCGGGAAAAAGGGGTCAGACACCAAAAGTGCGAAGCACCCGACGGGCCGTTCCGGCTTTTGGTGTCTGACCCCTTTTTCCCGGCCACCCAAAATCCAAGGTTTGACAAAGCACTAGTTTAAGCTAAACGGCGGTGGAAACGCGGGGCCGCCGTCCGCGTCCCCGGACGAATCCTCGACTTCCGAATCACCGAGCTGAATTGCCCCGCTACCGAGCAATCGCAGCAACTCGTTGGCTCTTGAATCCACGTCGGACTCCGACAACAGATTCAGTTTCTGTTCGATCGTAAAGGGCAGCGTGTACGAAATAATATCCGTGATTGGACCGAGCCCCATTTGCCCGGCCATCAACTCATGCAAATTCTGTTGAACGTTCTTGTTAACCGGGATGACATCCGCAAAAGCGTGCAACAGTTTTCTCTTCAGCTCGAGACGGCCATCGGAGCCGGCGGGCGGATAAACATCTTCGCTGACTTCCACCTTGGCCATCCGAAAGGGGCGGCCGGCGTCGATCTCTCGAACGACCTTTGCCCGGCGAACCCCGACCAGCAGGATGTTGTGCCGATCGTCTTCCAGTTCGGCGTGGGAGACGATCTTTCCCAGACAGATGGTCGACGCGATTGGGGGGTCCTCGCCCTTCAAGAAGGGCATACCACCAGTCAGCGTCGCCATCGCGATCAGCCGATCTCCCTCGAGCGATTCGGTCAGCATCTCGCAATACCGCGGCTCAAAGATGTGCAGCGGTTGCATCGCGTGCGGGAAGACAACCAACTCGGGCAGCGGAAACAGACGCACCTGGCCGTCAAAGTCGTCCGGCAATCGAGTCACATCTTCCAAGTTATGCATCTTCAACCGGAGATTGTTACTCGCGAGACATGCTCATCATGATCTGCAAGACGTAGTAAAAGAGCAGCACGACGGAAGCGAAAAGAGCCAACGAGGCCGCCACATACTGGCTGGTCGAGTATTGATGAATGATGTTGGACGTGTCGTAGAGGATATACCCGCAAGCCAACAGCACCATCAACCCGCTAAACCACAGTCCCAGCGAAAAACTGAAGAAGATCGAGGCAACGATCATCCCAAGTGCCACCAGGCCGCCGAGAGCCAAATACTTGCCCCAACCCGAAAAGTCTGCACCGGTGATGAAGGTGAATGCCGTCAGACCAATGAAACACATCGCCGTAATAATCGCAGCCATGATCGGCAAACTCGGTTCACCCAACACCCGAATGCAGATGTAGAGCATCGGTAGCAGGATCACCGCTTGGGCTACGACGTAAAGGCCGAGCCCGGCGTACTGCACCGCTAGTGAGCCCCCGTTGGTGGCCCAAGCGCGAGCCACCCAGCTGACCACCATGAAGGCGCCGAGAACAATCAACCAGCCGAAACCGCTGAGCATCCGGGTGACGAGCATATCCATCGTTGCCGCCGGCACGACCTGGAACAATACCGCCTCGACCGCGATCAAGGCGACGATCGCACCGGTCATATGGGCGTAAGTGCGTCGAATGAACGTCAATCGCTCGCTATCAGCCGCGTAAGCAGCCACCTGCGGAGCCCCCACGGAATAAGGATTTGGGCTAGTTTCCTGCATCATGATTGGATTCCAAGTTTTTGTATGAGCCGGTTGATTGCGACCGGCAAAAGCGTCAGACACCGATAGAGGCCAGCCACCTTGCGGCGAATCGCATATTTGGCTGCTCGCAAGTTTAGGTGTCGCAAACCAACTGCCTGTCCCCGGTCCCGGACCACAAGCCCCGGTCCCGGTCGACACGACTCACCGAACTACATCTGTAACCATAATATAGGCCGGCAAGGGCGAATCGTGGGAGGGGAAATGATTGACGCCGCGCGAATCGTTTCGGACAATGAGCCCAGACGGGATTCAGCGGGGAGCTGCCAGCCCCGACCACCCGCGAGCCAACATCGATGCGATCAGCCTTTTTTGATTGAATCGACCATGGCTCGCACTACTCGGAACCATTTACATCGCCATGCTGCTTTCGGGCCAAGAGATTCACCAGCGCCAAGGCAACGGCCTGCAAATTGAGCCTTTTTCGGACGATCGCCTCAATCCAAACAGCTACAACCTGGCCCTCCATCACGAATTGTTGATCTACGAAGAAGTCGTCCTCGATGCGGCCTCGCCCAATCGCTATCGACGAATTGAGATCCCCACCGATGGCCTGACGCTTCAGCCCAATCAACTCTACTTGGGGCGAACGGTTGAATACACCGAGACTCATGGTCTGGTTCCCATGATCCAGGGACGCAGCTCATTGGGCCGACTCGGCTTATTCATCAATCCCGGCGGCAGCGTCGGAGATGTCGGCTACTGCGGCACATGGACGCTGGAAATGTACTGCGTCCAACCGGTGCGAATCTATCCTGACATGCAGATCTGCCAGATCTACTACATGCAAATCGACGGTCCATGTGACGAATACTGCAGCACGAAGAACAAGTACCAGAACAGTCGCGATATCCAGCCAAGTCTTCTGTTCCGTGAACTTGGCGGCGACGACCGCGACACACAACTCGAACTCAACTTCGAAGAGTTGTTGCACGGAACGAGTCATGAGAATCGGGTGGCGAGTAGCGAGTAGCGAGTTGCGAGTGGCGAGCGGCGAGTTGCGAGAGGTAGGCCGAATCAAGCGAAGCGCCGATCCGGCACCGCACAGCGATTCGACGCCCAGCAAGTAACTTTGCCGGATCGGCGTCGCTACGCATCCTCGCCCTACACGTTGAAATACCAGTGTCTCCCGCTACGCAATTTCCGGACACCCTCGAGTTGCGAGTGGCTCGTTGTTCAGTTTAAGAGTGTGGAGCGACGGACGTTGGGTAGCCGAGACCGACAAGACCTCCATGCCCTGGTGCTTCCGTGAGCGCCCAATTCTCCGCCCAAGAATCTTCTCACCGAGGCACGGAACTAGATCGGTCCGTGGACGGACATTGTCATCGCTCTTAGGATTCAGATTCGAGCAGCCACTGCTGGATCGCGATGTCGAAGCGATTTCGCTTTCGACGCTCCTGCTCGATTCCGTCCAACCAGAGAAGGCCCTCTTGTTCAGCCGTCGCATCCTCTCGTCGAGCGAGTCGATTGACGACCGCCAATGCATCGGCTGCCGTGACTTGCGAGTCGGCGTTGATGTCTAGGATGTCACGCCGCAGTGCAACGGACTGAGGTGTTGCTGGTTCACTGGCAAGCCAGTTGATGATCACTAATGCGTCGAGTGCGGTGACGCTTCCATCACCATTGACGTCGTGCGGGTCGCCAGGATGAAGGGCAGGACCGGGAACCCGGCGAACGCCCACGTCGAGCTCAGGGTGCATCACCCCCAAGATCGAAGTGTGGGGCATCCCCAGCAGGTGGCCGTACTCGTGCATCAATGTGGTCAGCAAGTCGATTTGTCCGCCGGCTTCCGGGTCGATCGCTTCGAGTTTTCCAATATCTTTGGTTGCCACGAATTCGCGATCATCCTCCGGCGTCGCGTCGACAAACCAACCGTTGCCGGCCGCGTCGACATCGACAATGATCGTGCTTCCGACCAATCGAGCCAAGGCATTACCTGGCAAGTCGCTGATCAACGTCCTGGAACGATTCATCCGCTCGCGCATCGACTCGGACAGCGAATCGGAGGCCCACCGAGCTC
>JARFQX010000304.1 GCA_029287555.1 Rubripirellula sp.
CTGTTGCCTTGGCCGTTTCTCTCTGTGATACCTTGGGGTTGATCGGCGACGAGTCTTCGATCGGCAAGTTGACCCAGGCGATGGATTTGCGACATCGTCGTGTCCAATGCGAAGCTGCCGGTGCGTTGGCAAGATTCGACGATGAGGATGGAAAGAAACGCTTGATTGAATTGACCGCCGAACCGGCGGCGAGACTGCGGGCGATCCACTATGCCGATGAGTTGGGTCTAGGGGAGCTGGTGGACGAATCATTTCGATCCGACAAGTCGACGGCCGAAGCCGAACTGGCGCTGTGGTTGACGCAGCCGCAACAGATGGGGGTGCCTCCGACATTGGTGGAGGTCATCGATTCGCGTCGATTGCTGTGGCCCAGCTTCGATGATCCGGTCGACGTCTTTTTGGTTCGATTCGAGTACAACTTAGGAGATCGGACTTACAGCAACGTGGGCATTGCCGGTCCGGCTGTGTTTTCGATGTCGGCCGACGTCGCAAATCTGCCCTTGGACGACATCTACGCCATTTACGCGGGGTGGCATGCCGAGCACGATGAGATCTTTGCGGTGCCGGCCGATCAATTTAATGAAGCCCAGCTCCGCGTGATGGAATCGCTCCAGCAGCACTTACAGCATGTCGGTTACCAGGAGCCGCGGCCCGCCCTGCTTGGCTTTTTCCTGGACGAACAAGCGGGCGTGTTCACCGCCGAGCGTGACAACAAAGACTGTTTGGTGGTCACCGATGGATTGGAGACGATTGATCAACCCATCTCGGGAAGGCCCCGTCCGCTGACGCCCGAAGACATGTTCAATTTGTACAAGGGTCGAAAAATGTTGCGGACCTTTAATCCCAACACCTAGAATCGAATCGCTCAGAGGATCGGGGAGTTCATGAGTCATTCAATCGGTCGCATCACGGATTGCGAAGGGCGTTTGCAGCGAGATTTTTCTGAGTTTTCGAGGCTCTGGTCTCGTGTCCGCGAAGACTGGCTCGACGACCGCTGCCGTCAATTCGAGCAGGACCATCTCTCGACGATTGGCCCGAGCCTCAGCCGTTTCGTCGCGTCGTTGAACGAATTCACCGACACGGTACGCAAGGCGGACGCAGCCCTCGGCGACGAGCGTTGAATCCGCGGACTGATTGGTGTTTCACGCGCTGCGGAAGGCAATATTTCGGGGACGACGGGATCCGACATCAGAAAGTAGACTGTTGAAGACTGCTCCTGTCGAAAACTAAAACGCGTCCCCCCCGAAAAAATGAAAGACTCGTCCGTCAGTCCTGCGGGCCTTTTTGACACCCGACGTCAACGCAAGCTGCTCGATGGCTTGGCCGAGCGCTTTCGTCACTGCGTCGATCAGCAGCGGATGTTATGCGAGCAGCATCGGCGCGAGCGAACCGAAGACGCGGAGGAATTTGCCCATCAGCGTGCCGCGCTGACGGCAAAGTGTCGACACCAGCGAAGGGGCATGCTCCGCCAGTGGGACGACGCGGAGGAGGCCTTGACGAGCCATTATGAGTCGACCGCGATTCGAAGCCGTTCGGAGTTGAACCGGCTGGCCGCCGTGTTTCGTCGGAAGGCCGCCGAGGAACGCAAATCGCTTGAACTCAAGGCACTGCAGGGCGAGCAGACGGCGCGCGAGCAATACGAGAACAGCAAGAACCGACCGGGGCTGAAGAAGCGAAAGGAACTGAAGCGAATCGACGAGGCCTTGCTGCCGCTGCAGGATCTTTTAGCCCGTTCTCGTGAATTGACGATCAGCCGACTCGACGGCCTGCCGGATGTCCCGTCTTCGGGGTCGGGCGAGCAGGAAGTTCCGGTCGAGGAGCCAGGATCGGTCGACGATGCCATCGCATCGATCGGAATCCTGACCCAGCAATGCGAGGATGTTTTGCAGGAGATGCACCGCGGCAGGGCCGCCAAGGTCATCGACTCCTTTCTGCTGCCGATTGGCGCTGTGGCTTTCGTCTTGTTGTGGGCGATCATCGCTTATTTCGTCGCTCCCCAGCCGCCATGGCTGTGGATGCTAGCCGGAATCATCCCGGCCGGAGTCTTGGCATTCATCGCCTACCTGATTCTGATGGTTCCACTCAAACGAATGACGGCCGAGCTTTACCCACGCGTGGTCCAAATTGGCCAGGCGGCGGACCACTGCGCCGGCACGGCTCGCAAGATCGCGGGGCACACCGCCGCGGAAGCCGCAGCGGAGTTGGTGCATCGACGTGATGCACAAATCGATGCGGCCAAGCACTGGCTATCGGAGCAATTGACCGCCCTGGCTCAGCGCTTAAAGAAGGAACAAGAGGAGCTGCAGGCAAAGCTCCAGCAGACGCTGGCGACCGCTGACGAGCAGTACACTCGAGATTTTGCTCGCGTTGGAGGGGAGATGCGCAGCAAGGCCGATGCTCTGGCTCACACGATTACCGACCAATTGGCGGCGACCGATCGCCAGATCCAACAGCAGCGTGAGACGCGGGACGCGCAGCGCAACGACGAACTGAAGCGTTTGGCGAACCGATTGAAGGCGGGCGTGACGCAGGGGCTTGAGCGGATCACATCGGCGGCCGACCAGGTTCAAAACCGATTTCCCGATTGGAAGAGCGTGTTGGAGTCTGAGTCGGATAGCGAGACCACCCTCCACTATCTTCCGCTGGGCTCGCTGCAAGTCGCCGATCGGCTGACTGATGTGTTGCGAGCCGGTCGTGAGGTGCCGGACACGCGAGGCAAGGAAGATGGAACGGGCGAAGGGAACGGATCCATTGAGGCGGAGGCGGTTCCCCAGTTGCTCACTCCGACCGAGTTGCCGTCAGCGATTCCCGTGGTTCTTCATCGTCGCTTGCACAGCGGAGTCGTGATCACGGCGGCCCCATCGCACATGGACCAGGCGATTGCGGTCGCGCATCAAGTGCTTTGGCGATTGCTCACCGGAGCGCCGCCGTCCCGCGCCAAGCTGACGCTGATCGATCCCCTTGGTCGCGGACAACACTTCACCAGTTTCATGGCTCTGGCAGACCATGATCCCTCTCTGGTCGGACATCGGGTGTGGACGACGGACGCCAAGATTGAGTTACGACTCGCCGAGCTGGCCCACCACGTGGAAGATGTCTTGCAGGCGAGTTTGCGCGATCGTTTCGAGCGGATCGAAGACTACAACGAGGTAGCCGGATCGATGGCCGAGCCTTACCGGGCCGTGGCCGCGGTCGGTTTTCCCGAAGGTCTGACGCGCGAGTCGTACCGCCACCTGCGGGCGCTGCTGGAAAGTGGTTTGCGGTGTGGCATCTTCACCGTGCTGGTTTGTGACCGAGAGAAACCCTGGCCCGCCGACATGCCACTTCCCGGCGGCGAGAAGGTGCTGCAACTGGATATCGATGACGGCGGTCAGTGGCATTTGCGCAGCGAGGGTCTCGATCAGCTTCCCTTCTCTCCCCCGCCCCCGCCGGCGAATTCATTGCGCATGGAATTGGTCGACCAGATCGGCAGGGCAGCCGTCGCGGCATCACGAGTGGAGATTCCGCTTGACCAGATTCTCTCGAAAGAGCAGGCGGGACGCGGATGCACCGACGATGGGATCGAGATTGCGATTGGCAGCCAGGGCGCGAATCGCTCGATCGCCCTGGGGCTCGGAGAGGGGGTGAAACAGCACGTGTTGATCGCCGGCAAGACGGGTTCGGGAAAAAGCACGTTGCTGCATTCGATCATTACCTCGGGAGCCCATCACTACGCGCCCGATCAACTACAGTTTTACCTGCTTGACTTCAAGAAAGGAGTTGAGTTCAAGCCCTACGCCGACAGCGGATTGCCGCATGCGCGAGTGATCGGGATCGAAAGCGAACGAGAGTTTGGTCGAAGCGTCTTGCAGCGACTCGATGAGGAACTTCAACAGCGTGGAGAGAAGTTTCGCGCGGCCGGCGTCCAAGAACTCGGTGACTATCGCCAAGCGACGGGCGAGGCGTTGCCGAGAATCATGTTGGTTGTGGACGAGTTCCAGGAGCTGTTCGTGCGCGACGATCGGTTAGCCAGCGATTGCACGATGCTGCTTGATCGACTTGTTCGTCAGGGACGCTCATTCGGCATGCACGTGGTGCTCAGTAGCCAGTCGCTTGCGGGAGCCTACTCGCTTCCGCGTGCTACGCTCGGTCAGATGGCGGTGCGCATTGCGATGCAATGCAGCGAATCGGACGCAGCGTTGATCCTCTCGGATGATAACACGGCGGCACGATTGATCAGTCGACCGGGCGAGGCGATTTACAACGACGCCGGCGGGTTGGTTGAGGGGAACCAACCGTTTCAGGTCGCCTGGCTATCCACGACGCGTCATCGCGAACGATTGGCATCGATTGCGGAGCGGGATCGAGACTTCGTCACCGAGCTTTCACCCCCGGTGATCTTCGAGGGAAATCGGCCCTGCCACTGGACCGCTGCATTGGCCGACGCAGCAACGGCGGCGGCGTCCAAGAGCGGACTCAGCGGCTTGCTCGGTGAATCGGTTGAGATCGGGCCGCCGATGTCGGTCGAGTTAACCCGGGAAACCGGGCGCAACGTCTTGCTGATCACGTCGCCCGAGTCGCGCGGTGCCGTGCTCGCCTCCATGATTTCAGGATTTGTAAAATCGGATCAACGTTGCGAGATCGTCCACTTTGATGGGACGCGAGTGGACGACGCCCAACCGGTCAACGCTTGGCTTTCCCAGGCTGGGATCGACGCGAGAACCGTCAAGGTGCGCGATTGCGAGGCCGAGATGGCCCGGCTCAGTGAACGGATTCAAAAGCGTGGGGAAAGCGATGACGAGGACGGACCGGTCATCGTGGTTGTCGACCCGCTGGAGCGATTTCGCGATCTCCGCCAGGAAGACTCGTTCAATTTCTCCCTCGATTCGGCCGGGTCGGGCACAAGTGGCAGCGCTGCTTTCCAGGCGGTGCTGCGAGATGGGCCACCGGCCAACATCTTTGTGATCGTCGTTTGTGGATCGGTAGAAACGTTGTCCCGTTGGTTGCCCCGCGCCTCGCAACACGACCTGGAGCTTCGCGTCCTCGGTCAAATGAACGCTTCGGACTCGGCTCTGTTGATCGATTCGCCGATCGCTTCGGATCTGTCCGCTGCCACGATGCTTCTGTACGACGATTCCGATGGAAGGGTCGCCAAGTTCCGACAGTGCGACTTGCCGAATCCCGCAGCCGTTGAAAAGTGGATCTCATGATCACTCCTCGCTTGCTTTCAATTTGCGATAAAGCGTCTTGCGATCAAGCCCCAGGATTTTGGCGGCCTGGGTGCGATTGTTGTCAACCGCCTTCAACACGTGTTCGATGTATCGCCGCTCGACTTCTTCGAGCGGAACCAACTCGGTAGGATCCTGGCCGCCAATGAACACGGTGTCGGCGCGAAAGGCTCGCACCTTCTCGGGCAGGTCGCCGAGGGTGACCATGTCGTATGGCGTCAGAGCGACGGCGCGCTCGATGACGTTGCGCAGCTCGCGAACGTTTCCCGGCCACGAGTAGGCCAGTAGCTTCTCGGCCGCCGGTTCGGCGATGCCCGAGACTTCCTTCTTCGATCGTTTTGCAAAGACCTCCACAAAGTGGTTTGCCAGTCGAAGAATGTCCGATCCGCGCGCCCGCAGCGGCGGAAGATGCAGCTGAATCACGTTGATGCGATAAAACAGGTCCTGTCGAAAACGACCCTCTTCCACATCCGTTTCCAGGTCACGATGGGTGGCCGCCAAAACGCGGACATCGAAGTCAATCTCCTCGTCACTGCCAACCGGACGAAGGCGATTCTCCTCCAACGCGCGAAGAAGTTTGACTTGCATGGCCAGCGGCATATCACCGATTTCGTCCAGCAGCAGCGTGCCACCTTCCGCTTCAAGGAACAGCCCCAGGCGATTGCTGCGAGCATCGGTGAAGGCGCCTCGCACGTGTCCGAAGAGTTCACTTTCCAGCAGCGTTTCGGAAAGGGCGGCGCAATTGACAGCCACGAATGGCTTCTCGGCGCGGTCGCTAAGTTGGTGGATCGATCGGGCCACCAATTCCTTTCCCGTACCGCTCTCGCCACTGATCAGAATCGAAGCGTCCGAGGGTGCCGCACGTCGAAGCTGCTCGTACAGCTTTCGCATCGGCGGACTCTCGCCGAGCAACTCGCCAAAGCCACCATCCACCTTGGCCTGCTGCTCGAGCAAATGGATTTGGCGGGCGAGACGCCGCCGCTCGATCGCGCGATCGACGGTGAGCGCCAACATTTCCAGCTCGACGGGCTTGGTGATGAAGTCGTACGCGCCGCTTCGAATCGCGGCGACGGCTGTCTCCAATGTTCCGAAGGCGGTCATTACCACGACGGGAATGTCGGGTCGCAATCGATTGATCTGTTGGCACAACTGCAAACCGCTCGTGCCAGGCATTCTCACGTCGGTCAGCACAACGTCGAATTCGGTTTCCATCAACCGGTCCATCGCGGCCGATGCCGATTGACACCACGCGGTTTGGTAGCCCCGCATCTGCAGAGCCGTGTCGATCATCTCGCACATCGCCTTTTCGTCGTCGACGATCAAAACGCTGCCACGACTCACGATGTCGATTCCTCATGTTGCGGATGCGAGGGGTCCTGTTTCGACGCCGGCAAAAAGACGGAAAAGGTGCTGCCCTGGTTTGGCTCGCTATCGACGGTGATCCAACCGTCATGTTCTTGGACAATGCCGTGACTGATCGACAATCCGAGTCCGGTCCCTTCTCCGACGTCCTTAGTCGTGAAGAACGGCTCGAAGATACGTTGCCTGTCCTCTTCCGAAATCCCGCCACCGTTGTCGACAACGTCAATACGGCAAAACTCTTGTGGCCTGTCGTTCGAATTCCCGGGAGTTGTCATCTGCACGCTCTTTAGCCCAATCTTGACCCGGCCTTTCTCGTCGGTCGTTTGAATAGCGTTGACGACCAGATTGGTCAGGACCTGCTGGATTTGAGACGGATCGATATCGGAGAAGATTGTCTCGTCAGGAAGATCGAGATGAAGCTCCGTATGGTGACGGGCGGCAAGCGGTTCCATCAGTCCACTTGTCACCGAGATGAGTTGGTTGAGGTTCTGACGGGATCGCTGCGGCGCGCTTCGCCGGGCGAAGTCGAGCAGGTGTCTGACCGTCTTGGTAATCCGTTGTGATTCCGATTGGATCGCTTGGGCACTCTCGCGGACGGCATCTTCCGACAACATGCCACTGGCGATCAACTCGGCCCGACCGCTGACCACGTTGAGCGGCGTGCCGATCTCATGGGCGATCCCGGCGGCCATGCGGCCAACCATATTCAATCGCTCGGCGTGTCGCAATTGCGCAACCGCCTCGATTCGCGACGCGGTTTCGGCTTCGAGTTCCTCGCGTTGATGGATCAGTTGGTCGCACATCTCGTTGATTGCCGCACCGAGCTTTCCCAGCTCGTCTCCCGAACGCAACTGCACCGGTTGACTGAAATCGCCCTGTCCCACTCGATGAACCTTATCGATCAACTGGTTGAGAGGCTTCCCAACCAGCTTGACGCCTCCAACTACGATCACCAGTCCCGAAAGTGTCGCGACACCCACCAGAGCGATCAGCGACGACATCAGGGAACGACGCAGGCGTTCCCCGCCGCCGGGATCGGGCGAGGATATCTCCAAAAGTTCCTCCGAGTTAGGGTCGGACGAACTGTCGTTGGTGCGAAGGTAGGTGTAAAGTCGATCACCGCCGGACTCATCGGGCATTCGAACGGTGGTCACTTCGCGGGACAAAACGATCATCTCCGCCGGAACCGCTGGTCGGTAACGGCTGTTGCCCGAGTTGAATTGCACAAAGCGAATTCGAGACTCACGAATCCGTAACTCGTTCCGCCACAAATTGGATTGCTGGGTTGGCGATTGTTGGACCGCGTCAGCCAGTTCGGCCGCGTGCCGTTGGTGTTCCGCGATCGCCAAGCGCTGATCCAATTGAATCGTGAGGTAAGAAAACAGACTCACGATCAGAAGAACGCCGATGAGAAACAGCAGGACGAGTTTCGCAGCAAGTCGCATCAATCATTCCTAAACGCGACGGTCCATCAATCCGCGATGCTGCGAGATTGATGGACCGAAATCGACGAGCATGGTAGGGACTGCATTCTAGGCTGATCGCCGGAGCGAATCAGCTCCGGCGACCACCTTGACGATCAGCGAGTCTTCAGGACGACGAACCGTGATCCGCGATCGCTTCGCACCAAAAGCAGGACGCTGGAGTCATTCCCGCTTTCGTCCCATACCTTGTCAAAGTCTTCCGGCGAATGAATTTTTGTCCGATTGACTTCGACAATCACCATGCCCGGCTCGAGACCAGCTTCCGCAGCGGGGCTGCCCTGAGCCACCGAGGTAATCACCACGCCTCCGTCGGCATCGACGTCGAGCTGTCGAGCGATCTCGCTATCGATTGGCGCGATTTCCATGCCGAAGCGATCGAGCAGCTCAGGTGACTTAGAAGGCTTTCCCGTGGCGCGGGATTCGAAGTCGCCCGGTTGCTCCTGGGCCGTATAGGTCAATTCGATCGTCTTGCCGTTGCGAACGACCTCCAGCGTGATCTCGCTGCCAATCGGCGATCGTTCCACAGCAAGCTGAAGCGACTGCGGTGAGTTCAGCTTCTTGTCGCCGAATCGCACGATCACGTCACCCGATTTCAGTCCGGCTGCAGCCGCCGGGGTGTCGGGAAAGACTTCGGTGACGACGACACCGCTGCGAGGTTTGACCGACAACTGCTTTGCGAGGTCCTGCGTTACTGGCTGGATTCCCACACCGAGGTAGGCTCGCTTCACCGAGCCGGTGCTAATCAGCTGATCACCGACCCAGCGTGCCAGGTTCGACGGGATGGCGAACCCGATGCCGTCGTTTCCGCCACTTCGGGAATGAATCGCCGTGTTGATGCCGACCACTTCGCCTCGCAGGTTCACCAGCGGTCCGCCGCTGTTGCCCGGATTGATGGCGGCATCGGTTTGCAGGAAGTTCTCGCGGTCCGTAATCCCAATTCCGCGATGCTTCGCACTGACGATCCCCGCGGTCACGGTGCTCTCGAGTCCAAACGGCTGTCCCAGAGCAAGCACCCAATCGCCAATGGATACTTGGTCACTGTCGCCCAACTTGGCGGCAACCAGGTCCGACGACGACTCGATCTTCACCACGGCCAAATCGGTCTTGGGATCGGTCCACACGTCGGTTGCAACGAACTCACTGCCATCGTGCGTGCGAACGATGACTTCACCACCACCGGCTACGACATGATTGTTGGTCAGAACAATTCCACTCGAGTCAATGATCACGCCCGAACCGATACCCGCCCGCGGTTTCGGCATTGGCATGGCCCGGCCGCCCCGCCGAGGTTGAACCTGAAAATCACGGAACATGTCTTCAAAGGGAGTGCCCTTGAACGGATTCTGTTGACGCAGTTCGTTGTTCGAAGGCAACGCGCCCGATTGACCGTTGTCATTCCACGCCAACTTTGGTCGATTCTCGATGGCGACAACCGCAGGCAGCAACTCATCGGCGACCGTACGAAACGCGGTTGAGAGGTGGTTGGCCGCTTCGAGCGATTCCGTTTGGGCGGGCGTCAAATTCGTCATCGGGCCGCTGCGGGATTGATCCGCATTGACCCACGCTCCACAGGCAAGCAGCCCCGCGAGGGCAAACGCTCCCGCCCCGGCCGTGTAACATCGCTTCATTGTTTTTCGTTTCATGTTTGGGGAATCCTCAGATTAAGGTCATGGATTTGGGGTCTGGTGAGTCACTTAGCCGCGACGAGTTGCAGTCGAGATCGTTGATGGCGATTCGAAACTCCTCTACTCGCCGCTGGTGTTGTTCATTTCGCGAACCAGCTCCGTCGTGTAGACAAGCGGTGGCAACCACGGTGAGAGCGTCTGCACAACCCGCCGTGCCGCCACACGCTTGCTCCATCGACGACGCACCTCGGCGGATCGCTCTTGGATCTGCTGCGGGGTCGGGTCGGATGGTTCGCGGTCGTGAGGCTTTCTCGGTTGAGACATCTTCACCGCGCTCCAGCAAGAAGGTGGATGAACGCGTCCCGCACGCCGCGGGCCGCTGGCCGAGACTGAAATGCACGTGCCGTGCCAGCACCGAAAAACGGCGAAATTCCGAGCTTTGGTGCGGAGTCAGCCCCGTCGACGCGCTGCGAATTGCCCCGCCGGGGCATTTTGCCCCGGCGACTCGACCTACTCGCGCGCGACTCGACCTGCCGGCGACTCGACCCGCTGCGGGGCCGTGGCGGACCGGGTCGCTTCACCGAAAGGACGCATCCCGCGAGTCGTCGGTAACGGGTCTTCTTTCTGGACGCAGCGCTATGACCGAAGCAGGGATTGGCGACAATGAATCTGGGCCACACTGAATCCTCCGTGGACCCAGACTTTCCCTCCCTATCGCAACGGTTAGGAGTCTTTTCCGATGACGATGACAAAGACCCAGGTGCTTGATCTGCTCAAGGAGCATCGAAATGAGCGCGGTATTGAGCACTGGAAGAAACGGGGGGTCAAAGATAGCAAGCTCAAGAGTTTTGGGATCGGTCTGACGCAACTCAGGAAGCTCGCAAAACAGATTGGCCGAGACCACAAGTTGGCGCTTCAGCTCTGGGCCAGCGACTACTACGACGCCAAGGTACTAGGCCTGCTGATCGATGAACCCAAAAAGGTGACGCGCGAACAAGCCGAGCGGCAGGTCGAGCACCTTCAGGGAGGCTACCTCGCACATGTCTTCTCATCGTGCGATGCCACGTTGGCCAAAACACCGTTCGCGTTTGAGCTGGCGACCGAATGGATGAATAGTAAAGACCCGGTCCGTCGGCGCTGCGGTTACGGATTGCTCTATGAGCTTTCAAAAAAGAAAGTTAAGGGCATGGACGACGACTACTTGTTGGAAAGGATCACTTTCATTCGCGACCAGATTCATGAAGAGGAGATGTGGGTCTGCGAAGCGATGAATACGGCCTTGATGGGGATCGGAAAGCGGAACCAGGTTCTCAACGAGGCAGCGATTGCGGCTGCCAAGGCGATCGGTCCGGTCGATATCGATTACGGCGAAGACAATAGCTGTGAACCGCTCGATGTACTCAAGCACTTGACCAGCCCGCACGTGAAGAAGAAGTTCAAGTCGACATAGGCGAGACCGCGACTGCCAGCCAAACAACCGTCCGAGGAGAGAGTACGCGGGGAGGCAGGAGCCGCGGGGAGGCAGGAGCTGCGGGGAGGCAGGGAGTTGTTCATCCTGCTCAGGGTCACCAGTGGCTCGGCGTCGCCTATTTCTACATTTCGTGGTTCCGCCGAGTGCTCTGGCGGCTGCCTGCCGATCCACCAAGGTGGCCTGGTTGGCGACCATCGCGCTGGTCGCGGTCGGCAAAAAGGCAAGCGGCACAATCGCGACCTGCTACCTGGAGAATTCCCAACGCGTTACACTAATCTGGGTTCGCGTCTCGCAGCACACCAACACCGGTGGGGCAGGTGAACGCAGCGTCGTGGTTTTGGGGTTTGAACTGAACTGGCTGCACCTCCGGGTGCACAGCGGGAGCATGTTGAGATGCGTTGGAAAGGTCGCAGAGGCAGCGAGAATGTGGTAGACCGCCGCTCGTTGGGTGGTCCGGTGATCATGGGCGGCGGCTTGATCGGGTTTGTCGTGCTCATGGCGGTAATGTTTTTGGGGGGCGATCCCCGACCGGTGATGCAGCAAATGCAGCAAGCCGGCCAGGCGCAGGGCGGGGTCGCTCAAGCGCCGCCCGAGGATGACGAACGGGCCCAGTTCGTCTCGGTCGTGTTGGCCGATACGGAGGACGTTTGGAAAGACGTTTTTCAAAAACAGGTTGGGAAGCCTTATCGCGAGCCGACGATGGAGTTGTTCCGTGGTCAAGTCAAATCGGCGTGCGGATTTCAAAACGCGGCGACCGGTCCGTTTTACTGCCCTCTCGACGCAAAGGTCTACATCGACCTCAGTTTCTTTGATGAAATGAAGACCAAGCTCGGCGCTCCCGGCGACTTTGCCCAGGCTTACGTGGTAGCACACGAAGTTGGGCATCATGTTCAAAATCTGTTGGGTGTCAGCGACCAGGTGCGGCAATTGCAGGCGCGAGCCAGCAAGGAGGAAGCCAACGAGTTGTCCGTGAGACTCGAATTGCAAGCGGACTTCTACGCTGGTGTCTGGGCGCACCAAGCCCAGCAGAATTGGCAGATTCTGGAAGAAGGCGATATCGAAGAAGCGTTGCGTGCCGCAACCATGATTGGTGACGATCGACTGCAGATGCAAGCGCAGGGCATGGTCGTACCCGAGTCGTTCACCCACGGTTCATCTGCTCAGCGCGTTCGCTGGTTTACCCGTGGACTGAAATCCGGCGACATCACCAAAGGCGATACCTTCGGTATTCCATACAGCGAACTGTAGATCTCATGTCTCGCGATTTCACCATCGTCGTCAACGGCGAGCCGAGGACCACGAACACCGATGAGGATCGGCCTTTGCTCGATGTGCTTCGGGAGGACTTTGCGTTGACCGGGACCAAGTATGGCTGCGGTGAGGGAGACTGCGGCGCCTGCACGGTGTTGGTCGACGGTATTCCCACTCGTTCGTGCCTTACCTCAATGGGGGAGTGTGACGGCGAATCGGTTCAAACGATCGAGGGGGTCGCTTCGGGCGAAGCTTTGCACCCGGTTCAGCAGGCATTCCTCGAGCACCGGGCAATGCAATGTGGTTACTGCATTCCCGGTCACATCATGACGGCGGTCGCATTTGTGAAAGAGCATCCGGATGCGTCACGCGAGGAGATCATTGCGGCGATGAGTGATCACATTTGTCGCTGCTGCAATTACCAGAACATCCTTGCGGCGGTCGAGCAGTCCGTCGCCAGACGGGGGTGAAGCCCGCGGGCACACCAACGTCGGTGCCACCGAAGGCTGTCTCCATGAAGGATCTCTTCGACGACTTTCAAGAACAGCACGACTCCGAGGTCGAACGATACGAGTTGCGGGAATCACCGCGGTATCGTTTCTTCGCAACTCGGCGTCAGTTCGCGCAAACGCTCGGTGCCGGTTTGCTGATCCTGGTGTCGGAATCGGACGCGAGAGGTCAGCGTCGTGGTCGACGTGCGCGACGAGAAGAACCGTTGTCCCAGCGGTTTCACCTTGGAGTCGAAGGATCGTTGACAGTCTTGACGAGCAAGGTTGAAGTGGGCCAGGGATCTCGCACTCAGATTACGCAGGCGGCGGCCGAGGAGCTGCGCGTACCCGTCGAACGCATCGACGTGATCATGGCGGACATGGACCAGTGTCCGGATGACGGAGGAACGGCAGGCAGTCGCACGACGCCTTCGACCGTGCCAAGGGTGCGGGCCGCTGCTGCCGCCCTCCGCGAATTACTGAAACGGCATGTCGCCAAGCAATTCGCGGTGAGGTCCGATGAAGTCGAGGTCGAGGGAGGGGTTTTTCGAGCCTCACCGACGCAGGCCATGGGGATCGAAGATTTTGCCACCGACCAACGGCTCGCCGAACAATTGGAAGAAGTCACGGCGGCCGAAGAGATTCCCCTCGTTCCCGTTGGCGACTGGAGAATCTTGGGAACCTCCGTTGCCCGAGTCGGCGGACGGGACATCGTTACCGGTGTGGCCAAGTATCCTTCGGACATCCAGCTCCCCCGCATGCTCTACGGGAAAGTCGTTCGCCCGCCCGCCTACGGGGCGATCCTTCAATCGGTTGATCTGAACGGAGCCGATCAATTGGGAGGCGTGATCGTTCACGACGGAGATTTTGTCGGCTGCGCTGCTGAGACAAGCTGGGGCGCAGGCCAGATTCTGGAACAGCTGGAACCGAGGTGCCGCTGGGACCGATCACCTCAAGTCTCCAGCAACGAGTTGTTCGATCATTTCAAGCGAACCGCGCAAGTGCGGCCGTCGCAACGCGGCGACTTGTCCGAAGTGATGCAGAGTGCGGTCCATCGGATTGATAGTCGCTACACGGTCGCATACGTGCAGCACGCACCCATGGAGCCACGTGCCGCGGTGGCCAATTGGAACGACGGCCAGCTAACCGTCTGGACGGGAACTCAACAGCCCTCGCGAGTTCATGGTGAGCTCTGCCGTGTTTTTCGGCTTCCGGCCGATTCGGTTCACCTGCGCGTTCCCGATACGGGAGGTGGCTTTGGTGGGAAACACACCGCAGAGGTGGCGATTGAGGCGGCTCGGCTGGCGAAAGCCGCGGGGCGTCCCGTTTCCTTGCGTTGGACGCGTCGGGAAGAGTTCACGTGGGCGTATTTTCGGCCCGCTGGTTTGATCGAAGTGACGGCGGGGGTTGACACGAACGGCGCACTCATAGCCTGGGACTTCACGAACTATAACTCGGGCGGTTCAGCCATTGAAACGCCGTACCGCTGTGGTCAGACCCAAGCCAGGTTCGTCGATTGCGATGCTCCCTTGCGACAGGGCTCTTACCGGGCACTCGCATCGACGGCCAACACGTTCGCCAGGGAATCGGCGATGGACGAGTTGGCTCTCTTAGCCAAGACGGATCCACTGGAGTTCCGGTTGCGGAATCTCGATGACGGACGCCTCAAGGATGTGTTGCGGGCGGCCACCGAGAGGTTCGCTTGGCAGCAGCGCCGAGGCCGAAAGATGCGTGGGCGAGGCATTGGACTCGCTTGCGGGACGGAGAAAGGATCCTTTGTAGCTGCTTGCGCGGAAGTCGAGATCGTCGACGGAGAAGCGAAGGTCTTGGAAGTTTGTCAGGTGTTCGAATGTGGCGCAATCCAAAACCCGGTCAACCTCCGGGCCCAAAACGCGGGTTGTCTGGTCATGGGGCTCGGTGCTGCTGGATACGAGGCGATCGAATTTGCCAACGGAGAATTGAAAACCGCCAGCTTCTCTGGATATCGTGTGCCAAGGATGCGCGACGTTCCGAAGCTTGATCTGTTTGAGCTTGACCGCAGGGATCTTCCCTCGGTCGGCGCCGGTGAAACCCCAATCATCGCAGTCGCGCCGGCGATCGCCAACGCAATTGCTCGCGCCACCGGAACGCGGCAGCGCTCGATGCCGCTTGATCTCGCCTGACCATCGGTCTTCTCGCGGCTCGGGAATTGGGACGTCGGAAACAGCGACGGACCTGAGAAGATCCTGGCGGCCCCTCGGGGCGTCGCATTCTGGAGGTCCGTCGCATTTTCCGAGATTTAATCGACCCAGCCGAGCACATTGCGAATGATCGACCACCGTGGTTGTCGTTCCCGTCGCGACTCGCCCAGAATCCAGTGCTCATAGTACTCGCGGAACGTACCATCCTTCTGCCGCAACTCCACCCAGTGATCGAGCAGATTGCGGGACTCCCTGTCGTTGCCGCCAACGGCGTAGAACAGAGGAAGCTTCACATCCAGATTTTCCGGGATTGCGACCTCATGCTTTGGATAAAGCAGTGTAAAGGCGGATCCACTCTCGGCACTGATCAACAGGGCGTCGAGCGATAATGCCTTATCTTGGAAGTAGTCTCGGTTGTTGCGAATCTCAACCAGCGTTGCGTCCGGTAGCTCCTGCCTTAAGCGTGAGACGAACCCGCGGCTGAGATCCACGAATCCGATCTTCAGATCTTTGAGTTTGCGAATCGAATCGAGTGACTCAAAATCACGGACGCGATAATCGGGCACAACGAAACCGAGCGTCACATCCATGTAACTGCGCGAGTGCTGTATCGCTTGGGATCGTTCCAGCGTGCCGACTAGACCCGACATGACGAAGTCAAAGTGGTCGGCTCGGACCTGATCGATCAATGTCGAGCGATCGAACCTGACGAACTCAAGCGTTACGTCCAGATCCCTGGCTAGCGCATGTGCCAGGTTGATGTCGAAGCCGACCAGGTCGCGTTGGAAGTTAAAGTAGGCAAAGGGCACCTTATCCTCGTTAAAGCCGATTCGTAGAATTCCGCGTCGCCGTACGCGTTCGATGACTGTCTCCTCAGGCTTTCGCGGTACCGGATTGGGTTCGCCTTCCAGGATCACGATCGACTCAACCGGTTGCTCGATCAATTGCATTTGTGCGAGGACGTCGGTCTTGGTTGTGATGGACTTTGCGGATCGGTCGAGCAAGCTTGAGGTCAGAAAAACAGCAATCGGCATGACGATCGCCAAGCCGCCAACAAGCTGCAGTGCTGATTTGGATATGCTCTGGAGCGACCCTGTGATTATGGTCAGTGTCACAAGCACAAATACGGCCAGATGCATCGCACCAATCGCATCTCCCACACGTTCTCCGACTACTCCCGCCAGTAGGAACAATTGAAACATGTCGCGAGGCAGTTGCATCTGGTCGAGCAGGAAAGGGATCGCGATTAACGGCCCGGCGAAGTAGGAGGCCACCCCCGACAGATAGAAGCCGGGATACTCCCAAGCGGGCATCGGGTCTCCAAAGAACCAGCTGACAAACGGAATGAATAGCATGCTCAGCAATTTGCCCGCGTGTGGAAACGCGTAGGCGGTGGTGTACAACAGCTCAATCTCCTGCCTCTCCTCGTCAGACAGTTCCTCGCCGACTAGTTCCCGTGTCTCGTCGAGCAACTTTTCTGTATTCTCGATCAACATTGGTAACACAATGATCAATTTGCCAGTGGCGAACGCCGTGATCATCGGGTCACGCACGATCCGCCACACCTGGCCGAATTTCAGCGGCGTCAGAGACGTGACTAACAGCGGCAGGATCACGAAACCGAGCAGGCCGGCGGCGATGCAGTAGATAATCAGGTAGACTTGCAAACGTCCGGCCTCATCAAGGGAAATCGTTCCCGCCGTGCTCGCTGCAATCGCGAAGACTCCAATGGGTGCCAACTTCGCAATGAATCCGGCCACCCGCAACAAGGCAGTCGAGGCGACCTGCAACTGGCCAATGAACGCGCCGCGATTGGGCACGGTGGCCAGCGCAGCTCCCATGCAGATACAGAAGAAGATGATCGCCGGGACATGATTGCTGGCCAACGCCGTGAAGACGTTCGAGGGCACGAAGATCGACAAGACGTCCACTGGGGTTGCCGAATCCACCATCGCAGTGCTGAAGAATGATCCGGAGTTGGACCGGGGCAACGCCGATGGCAGAACAAAAATGACAACAAACGTCAGGCACCAAATCACGATCATCACGGTGATGGCGACGACGGCTAGTTGCCGCGTTTGACGCAATGGGAGTCGACCGAGATTGGTGATCAGCGACGTAACGATGAAAGGTAGCACGGTCATCCGCAGCAACCCGACGAAGGCATCACCGACAAGTGATAACGCGGAGCAGTACTCACCAAAGAAGATGCCGACCGCAATGCCGAGAAGCAACGCGGCGGCCACCAGGCCAGCTAGGTAGTCACTCCAAAGCTGCCACAGGGCGGATCGCGGCGCGGTAGCCGTTGCGTCTTCGCCTTTCGGTTTAGTCTCGGCAAAGCCCATGCCGCTGGACACTAAAATGTAAAGAAGTCGTGAAGATCGAATTGTCTCATTCTACCACCTGGGTCAGTTCACCACCGAGGGCGATTCGCTCACCCGTGGACGTTGCGCACCGGGGGATCCATTTTCGATGCTGGTCCCAACTCGCGGCTCGCAGTAGATTGATGGTTCGATTGTCCGCTTAATGCCCGCGTTTGCCGTCGCCCCGCCGAAGAATGGGTTGATCGCGAGCGGTGAGAAGGAACCGAGGTGAAGTGATGCCGGATTCGGATGTCAATCCAGCGCCCCAGCGTGAATACATCGCTGCCAAGAACCGGCGCGAAGCCATGTCAAAGTTAGTCGCCGCCCATCCCAGCCTCCGCGGGCTCTACAAAGAGGGGCCCAGCGGTGACGGGAAGGCGGGTTGGGTGAATGCCATTCGGGATCAGCACAGCCCTGCTTATCGACTGCTTTTCTACCTCGATCGGTTGCCGATTGCCGAGGACCAACGTGGACTGGACTTGCATGAACTGTTTTTCGGTGAGTACGACGCCGATGCCGATCCCAATTTTCAACGGGTGCTTTTCACCACCACCGGCGGTGTGAACTTGCTGCGTCAAGATCTGCCCGATGAGTCGTTCGCGACCGCCCTGATTACCAGGTCTTTGGAAGTGGTCCCCCTATCCATGGAGCGGGATCTGCGAATCAGCCATCTGTTGGATGATGGCTACGCCTACATTTGCGCTTTCGATGAGGTGCGGCAAGGATTGTGGATTCTTAACCTCAAGGAGTTTCACGAGATCTACGTGAGCAAAGAAAAGAAAGAGATCCAGGTGCGCGATGAAGAACGAATCATCGTTGGTGACACCCGGATCGTTCGCCCCTTCCTCCTGCGGTATGTGATCAAGCGAGCTTCGGACCCGTCGCAGTCTCCATCCGAAGCAGCGGGTCGGATGTTGGATGAATAGCCGGTATTACACTCGATGAACCAGTCGTCCCATCGTCAGCGGAGCGAAGATTCGCAGGCTCCGGCCTGTTGGCGGCGAACGTGGTTCGCGCTGTTGCTGCTTTCCATGGCCCCGTTGCTCTGCACCGCACCCTTGGATGGCGTGGCCGCGGCTCCGCAAGACGACGCCTTTCCGCTTGTCCCGCTTCCTCAGGAGGCGGGCGCGCCGGATGACAATCCCACGACGCCAGCCAAGGTTGAACTCGGCAAGAAGCTCTTCTTCGATCCGAGACTTTCCGGAACCAATGAGATGAGCTGCGCCACATGTCACCTTCCCGAGAAGGCCTACGCGGACGGGCGGGCTTCATCGGCGGGAGCCGGTGGCCAGCAACTCGAGCGAAACACGCCAACGTGCCTGAACGTCGGATTGTACCCATCGCTGTTCTGGGATGGCCGTGCTGAGACGCTTGAAGAGCAGGCACTGATTCCGATTCAATCCGACGTCGAAATGAATCAAGATTTGGATGAACTCGAAGAAGAACTCTCGGCCATCCCCGGCTACGTCCAAGAGTTCCAAGACGTCTTCGGCACCAAGCCAGATCGGCATGGTGTTGCCAAATCGTTAGCGGCATTTCAAAGAACGCTGATAACCAAGCCGTCTCCTTTCGACAAATATCTGCGGGGTGACAAGGACGCCCTATCGGCCGATGCGATACGGGGAATGGAGTTGTTCCAAGGTCAGGCGGGATGCATCGAATGCCATCACGGCCCGCTTTTAAGCGATGGAAATTACTATCGTCTCGGGGTTTCTTATCGGGATGACGGCCGCGCAAAGGTAACCGGCAAGAACCAGGACAAGGCGCGTTTTCGCACTCCAAGTCTGCGAAACGTTGCCGAGACGGCGCCCTACATGCACGATGGCTCTTTGGAAACGCTTCGCGACGTCGTTACCTTCTACTACCGAGGCATTCCGGCCGTCGGGCCCGGCGGGCTGACTCCCGATACTTCGGCGCTCACGGGTCAGAGTTTCTCCGAAATCGATCTGCTGGTGGCATTCCTGGAGTCTTTGTCAGGAGAAGTGCCAGTCGTCGAACCCCCAACGCTGCCCCGCTGACGGCGCCGATCCCATCCCTGGCACTGCCTTTATTGTCGCGTTTTGTTGTCCCACATCTTATCCCGCATCGCGGTGTGCGTATGTCCGACGACCGTCCGAGCGAATGGAGGAACGAAGACCGAGGCGATGGCGATTCGCCCACGCTTGATCCAGCGTCCATTACGCGACCCGATGACTCGCTATTGGTCTACTACTTTATCGTGTCGCTGTTGACCATCGTCGCCTTTCCGGTCGTCTTCATTCCCCTGTTTATCCGCTTCAAAACAATGAGGTATCGTTTCGACGATTCGGGAGTATCCATGTCATGGGGATTCTTCTTTCGGCGGGAGGTTCACTTGACCTACGGTCGCCTTCAGGACATTCACGTCACTCGCAACATCATCGAACGATGGATGGGGTTGGCCAAACTGCCGATCCAAACGGCTTCCGGTTCGTCGGGTGCGACCATGCGGATTGAGGGCATTCGTGATCCGCAGCCGTTGCGAGATTTTCTTTATTCCAGGATGCGTGGCGCGCGATCAACCAACCAGAGCGACGGATCCGCGACGGTTCTACTGCAAGATATTCTTGGCGAACTCAGGGAACTGCGGGCGGAACGCGGGGCGGCGAATTGAACGGGGTTGCCGAACGATCTGCCGAGTGGATCTATCGAGGCATCTGGTTGGGATTGGTGCACTGTTTTCGCGTGCCCGATGGACCACCTCTGCTGCCGGAGGCGATGCAGGGAGAGCTTCGAGTCTTCCACCCTTCACGCAGCTACCTCTCGTACTTAAAGGCGTACTTCTGGGTCGCCTTGGTATTGGTTGACTTGCTGATCCTGGTCGGATGGATTGTCATCTTCTCGATCAATCCAACCGTGGGCTGGATCTTGGCGGTTCCCGCGCTAGTCATTGCGATCTTGCCGGACATCATTGCCTACATCGCCATTCATCTGCGCTATGACACGATTTGGTATGCAGTATCGAACCGTGGTTTGTATGTCCGGCGCGGAATCATGGTGATTGCCGAGCACACCATCACGCTCGAGAACATTCAAAATGTAAGCGTGCGTCGAGGTCCCATTGAACAGCTGTTCGGAATAGCGACCGTTGTAGTCGAAACCGCCGGCGCGTCGGCACACGATGAGGAAAGCTCATTCATGGTGGGAAACCAAACGATCATGGTTGGCCTGGAGGATGCCGATGAAATGGGCGACCTGTTAATGCGGCACGTGCGAGCTTCTTCATCGGCTGGCCTCGGCGACGACATGGATCGGTCACGCGATCGAGGCTGGAATGCCACCGACTTGGAACTGCTCGAGGCGATACGTGGTGAGCTGAAGCTGCTTCGCAAGCCACCATGACCTTCCGCTGGGCGGACTCCGTCGGTGCACTCCGTCGATTCACTCCTCCGGCCGCCAGAGATGAATGGAGCCATCGTAGGCACCCGAGGCGATCTGCTTGCCATCGGGAGAGAAGGTCACCGTTAGCACGGTCTCCTCAGGGCCGTAGTGTTCCTGCTCGAGTTCCAAATCCGGAACCGACCACGTGCGTACCACTCGCTCGCGACCTCCGCTGACGAGCCGCTTTCCATCGGGAGAGAACGCGGCGGAAAACAGGGCGCTTCGGTCGGCCCGGACGCGGTGAGCAAGTTCTCCCGTCTCGGCGCTCCAAAGTGACAGGTTGCCATCGCTCGAAACCGAGACGAGCCACTTGGCATCACCCGAGTACTCAAGTTGGTAGATCATTCCCTTGGTGTCGGCAAGGCGCTTGAGCCGTGTTCCGTCCTCGACTGAGTAGATCTGGATCAGATCGCGCGTTCCACAAACGAGTGACTGTTGGTCTGGCGAGAAAGCAAGCGAGAAGAATGACTCCAAGTGCGGTGTGGACCAGACTTCTCGGTCCTTCTTCCAAAGTTGGATGTGGGCACCGGCGGTGGCAACCAGTTTTCCATCTGGGGAATAGGCAACGTCTAACATCGGGTCCCGGTGGCTAGTCAGGACGTATTTCTTCTCCCCAGTGTTGACGTCCCAAATGATCGTGGTGCCATCACCGCTGCAGGAAGCAAGCGATCGGCCGTCTGGTGAAAACGTGATGCGAAAAACCTGGTCCTGATGGCCGTGAAAAGTGGCAATCACCTTCGCATCGGATACGTTCCACAGCTTGACCGTCTTGTCATAGCTGCCTGAGGCAAGGAATCGACCGTCTAGGGAAAAAGCCAAATCGTAAACCGCATCACCGTGGCCCGTCAGCTTCAACGGCTCCGCGGCAATCACGGCACTTGGACGCGCCCCAAAATGGGAGATGGATGCGACGGTGCCGATGGAAACGAACACCAGCCAGATTCGGAGCATTTGATTTCTCTGCAACTTCACCGCGTCACCTCATGGCTTGGTGCCGTTGACGCCCCCTGGCCGGCACGCAAAGTTTTCAATCGTTCGGCCGCAACTCGGTCGATCCAGCTTCCGCGGTAACTCGACCGCAGTTGTGAAAACGCCTCGACCGCTTCGGTGCGGTTGCCCGCCCGAACAAGTGCTTCGGCCTGGCGAAACTCTTCTTCACCAATCGTCAGCACTTCGGCTGCGATCCGTCCCGCGTCTTCTCGTGAAATCTCAATCGGCACTTTGTCCAGGATGGGTGGCCGCTCTTGGGTCAGGATTCCGAATGCGGCTGGATTGCGCTCGCGAAACAACCTCGCCCGCATGTCTCGTTGGTGATTCATCGCATCGCCACCTTCTCGTCCGCCGCGCGGATCAATGTCAGCAAAGACGATGCCGTCAGGTTCCGCGGCGCGGGCCATGACTTCACCACGAGGCGAAATGATCATCGATCCGGAACCCCGAAAGGCGACGACAAGATAGACGTGGTTCTCCGCCGCCCGCACGCGTAACGCTTGCGTTCCAATATCGCCCTCTCCCACGGCGGCTCCACCCATGGTGGGAAAGAAGATGATGTCCGCACCGGAAAGTGCAAGGCAACGTGCGGTTTCGGGAAAAACAAGGTCATAGCAGATCAGCATGCCCACCGTGCCCAAGTCATCGGTGGGGAATACGGGAAACGATTGGCCTCGTTGCCGGGAACCCGATTCACCCCAGGTCGGGCACACCTTGTGGTAGCGTCCGATTTCCTCGCCGTCACGACCAAGAAAAAACGCCGTGTTGTAAGTCGCGCCATCGACTTCGACGTGATCGCTGCAGACGACCACGTACATGCGGTACTTCGCGGCCGCACGACCAAGTCGTTCCAGCATTCGCGAGACGGCGACGGGCAGTACCTCGGCCGCTTTTTCCTCGTTCATGCCGTACCAATTCAACAAGCCGAGCGTGTCCTCCGGAAAGGCCAGGACATCACATTGCAACTTGCCTGCTTTCTCGACGAGTTTCTCCAATTCCGCAAGATTCTCGTCAACAGCGGCAAGCACTTCTCGCGGTTCATGGAGCTTCCAGTCGATTAACCGCCGCTTGGTTTGCACCGCAGCAACTCGAACCAGCACATCGGTACCGACGTTCGTCACGTCCTCATGAGAAGATTCCTCAGCACAAGCCCGACATGGACCAAGCGCTGCCAGCACTGCAACAACGAACCCGATTCGACAAGCCAGGCTGAACCCTTTCATGG
>JARFQX010000332.1 GCA_029287555.1 Rubripirellula sp.
GTATTTGAGTTCGTCACCGGGGGCGAGCTGAGCCCGCGGCTGAAACGCCACCAAGCCGCGTCCATCGGTGCCAGCCTCTCCTTCGGAGCTCACCAATTCCAATCCGGGTGGCAGTTGCACTTGTACGCGAATGTTGCTGTCCGGTTTCGATCCGCTGTTGGTCACGCGGATCTCGTAGTTCGTTTCCGCGCCAACTTCGATCGGACCTCCGGCATTGCTGATTGCAAAACTGAGCTCGGCGAAGCCTTCGACCGACATCGTACGTTCGCTGCTGACGCTCACTCCGAGATCGGCTCGGGCGTCGATCTTAATGGCCTGTTCACCCGCTTGGACCGGCAGCAATGTCAACGGGACCGTACCACTAGCACCGGCCGGCAATTGAGCCAATGACCAGAACACGGCATGTCGCGAAGGATCGTACTGGCCTTCATAGTCGGTGCTGACAAAAGTGAACCCGCGATCGAGTTGAACCGAGATCTCCACATTCGTGGCGTCAGCCGTCCCTGAATTTGCCACGTTCAATTGGTAGGTAGCTTGGCGTTCCAAGAACCGTTTGGAAGGGCCCTGCAATTCGACTTGAAGTTTCGGCGCAACGACCTGAATCGAAGCGGTGTGCTCGGCCGACAAACCGTCTTCGCCGACCAGGCGAATCGTGTTCTGAATCACTCCCGGTGAAACGGCTCGCAATCGCAACACCTGCCGGCGCACTTCACCGGGCGCCAAGGTTCCAATGGCGTTATCGAGCTGCCGTCCCTTGGGATGTTCGAGCCCCTCGGGCACGTCCTCCTGCAAGACCACGCCGGTCGCCGCCCCACTTCCCGGGTTGGAAACCTCCAGCTCGATCTCGAGTTGCTGGCCGATTAACACGCCCTGCTCTGGCACGCGTTGCACGATCTTTAACTCCGGACGCGTGCTGATCGTGCGAACCGAAGCCGCCGCTTCAAAGCTGACCCGAGCGACGCTGCCCAGTTCGCCTTCCTGTTCGGGAACGAGTTGCATCGTGATGGTCCGCTCATCGCCCGCCGGCATGGATCCGATTTCCCACATCAACAGATCGCCCTGTTGAACCGGGGTCGGTGAAGCGTCGATGAGTTTCATGCCAGCGGGAACACGATCATGAACCTCGACGTTCAAGGCTTCGACCGCACCAACGTTTTGGACATGAACGATGAACGAAGCGGGCTTGCCCACTTTGACCTCAGCCGGCGCACGCTTTTGAATCACGATGCTCGGTGTCTGAACGCCCTCGAGACGGCGCTCGCCGGGCGAATCAAGGGTCGCGGCCGGATCAATCTCAGCCGCCGCGGCCGGAGCCGCCATCGCTTGAGGTTGATAGCCGTCGATCGATGTCCCATCCGCGGCTCGCGGAAGACTCGCGGTCCGCTCGGCGGCGATGTCCGTTCCGGGCTGTGGGTAGCCGTTGATCGATTGCGGATCGGCACCGATCGAGTTGCTGGTGGGAAGCCCCGCGCCCGGCATCCCGGCGGGGCTTGCATTGGCAACCTCCCCTGGGGAAGCCGCACCGCTGACTTGAGGAGCACCCAGTCCGGCGGAGGGGCCTGCCTGGAACGCAGTCGACGGCCCAAACGCGGCTCCCGACGGTGGCGCTTCGATGGCATCTTGGGCGAGCTGGCCCGGTACCGCAGCGCCCCCAACGGGATCAGGGTCCGCCTGGACGGACGGTGCAAAGATGGAGTCCGCCTGCTCGGCTTGGACCGGATCCGTTTGGGCACCCTCGGCCGCGGAAGCAATCATCGAAGCCGTATCCGACGCGGCGCCTTCGCTGGCGGACGTTCCGCTTCGCAGCGCGTTGACTCCTTCCGGAGCCCCGCGCAGCAGGTTCGTGGGCCTCGCATCGTCGGAAAGAGATGCGGCGGCTGCGGCGCCGGCACCAACGATCGCAGCCCCAGCGATTGCCCTATCGGCAAGATCGGAGCCATCGTTTGCAGCTTGAACGCTGGATGTCGCATCGTCGACGGTCGCAGACGGATCTGATTCGTTGAATTGAACCGATTCCGCGGCTTGAAAGCTCAAACTCGGCGAGCCGTTCATGCTCATTGGCTCCGATCCGCCTTCGATGTCCGATGGGGCCGCATCGGCGGGAGGCGGGGAGGGGTCCGGCTGCGAATCGGGAAAGACCATCGTCATCCCGGGTCCTGACTTGGCGACATCATCGCCCGCGGAATCGGCTGCGCCGTCACCCCCGAAACCGGCTTGGCCGGGCTGCGGCATCAACCAATCCGAACTCGGACCACTGTCAGGCACCGCATCGGCCGGTGGGGTCTCGGCAGGCACCTCGAGGGCAGCGGGAGGTCCGGCGCGAAGCGGCGACATTTGCCCCGTTGCTAACGGATCGACTGGTTCGGCACCCACTGGCTCGGCATGTTGGACAAGCTGAATCGCTCCGCTTGGGTCCTGGGTGACCGTTGAACTCGCCTGTTTCACCGGGCCGGCATCGGCTCCGGCAAGCCCCGTCTCGGGCTCTTTCAGCCACGAATCTTGACCGATGTCTGCGATGGGGGTTGCCGGTTCAGCGATCGACGGATTCTCGGCGGTCCAGGAATTCGATTCTTCCTGTCGGTCTTTCTGAGCTAGAGCAGCAGCGTAAGCCCCGAACAAGATGGTCACGGCGCCAGCGCCGAGTCGCACGCCAAACGATTTCATGGGTCGCATTCCTTCGCGAAAAATTCGGCCAATTCCAATGGCTGGTGTGTCGTTAGCAAATCGGCCAACGTTTTGTGAAGGGCAATCGTCGCCCAGCCCTGTCGGTCACGTCCGGGCATCCGGCAAACCGATCAATCAGTCGCCGTCGCCCGTTTGATCAATTCATCGAGGCGACCCCGCAACTGATCCATCTGGTCGCTGCTCCAGCCCTGGCCAATCAGGCTCGCCACGTGCAGGGCGAGGATCAACATGACGCCGATCGGAATCAGGACCAGTGCCCACGGCGTATCTCCCAAGAACCATTGCACGTAGCCATAGATCGCTGCCGCGAAAATCACGCAAGCGGTCACCAGATAGATTGCCATGAACATGGTCCAGATCTCGGGACGCGGCGAAAAGCGACAGAACAGCTGTGAACCGCTCCCGTTGTCGCTAGCCTGAACGTTCAGATGGGGGGACCAGAATCGCCGCTCATCGGCGGGGACTCGAAGGTCAACGCAGGCCCCAGCGGTTCCCAAATCTCGAAGCTCCAGCTCCTTGATGGTGCGACGAATGCGAGACATCAACTCGCTGCTGGGCAACGGCGTCTCCATCGTGAACGCGGGCTGAACGGTGAAGAACTTCATGAGACCACCCCTTTTTCCTATTTTCAACAGCCGTGTTTGGTGGATCGAACAGGAGGGATCGAAAAAGGAGTCAGACGTCGAAAAAAGGCGTCGAAAAAGGAGTCAGACGTGGTTCGTCGTCCGTGGTTCGTCGTCATCTGTGTTTTCCGTGGCTGGACCGTTTTTCTGTTCCCGGCGTCCCTTTTCCGCGCGCGGCGGGC
>JARFQX010000404.1 GCA_029287555.1 Rubripirellula sp.
AACGTAATGAAAGACGACAAGGGCCGAAGGTCCGACCGTTTGCCTCGAGTCACAGAACGCGCCAAACAAATGGCCGGGCCGTTGGCCCTAGGATCTTGTGGTGTTTTCGCATACCCAGCCCGTTGGACTGGGCTAGGCAAAGGAACGGGGCGTTGCCCCTAAATCAAAAAGCGCAACTTCAAAACGCGTCAGCGAGGAAAATTTGGTCGTGGCTTATCCCTCGCTGACGAGTTTTGAAGTAGGTGCTCTTGGGTCTCACCCATGCAAAATGTCAAACCTATTTTCGTACTGGCTCCCCTCGCCCCGCTTCGGGGAGAGGGTAGCCAGAGTGAGAAGCGTAGGCACCCATGCCCAGAGTAAGAGTGACGCAGATTGTTTCGCGTTTCGTACAGTGATTCATTGGAACTTGGTCTCTAAAAAGCTCAACAGCGCAACATCAAAACTGACGCGTCCGCCTACGCTTTCCTTTCTGACGACTCGGCCGAAAGCGCAACATCGGGCTGATCGCTCAGGTTGGAATGTAGTCGTTCATCAACTTGGCGTAGTCTTCGCGGATCGGGCTGAACACATCCAGGACGACCGCTGGACCATCGATGGCGACTGCCCGATGCGGAACATTCGGCGGAACAATGAACAGCGACCCCGGTTCGACCGTGCGTGTCTCTTCGCCGATGGTCAACTCGAGCTTGCCTCGCAGCAGAATCCCCGCCTGTTCGTGCGGATGGTCGTGCAAGGGGATCTCCGCCCCGTCATCCATTTCCAGGTACGAGAGCATCAGGTGCTTTCCATAAGGGGTCCTCAGTCGGCAACCGGGAACCACCTCATTGGGTCGGATCGATTCGATGTCAATGAATGGCATAAGGTGAACTTGGCTGGAGGAGTCGACTTGTCGTCTGGGCCTGAGCCCGAACGGATAAATAACCGTGAACAATTTCTAAGTCGCTAGTCTTACTCGTGCTCGTGCTCAGTCGCTCGCGACGGTGCTCGTGCTCGAACAATTAACGCGGCCCTTACCATCCTTTTCAATTGCGAGCACCGCTTCGCTGAGCACGAGCAAGAGCACGAGGAGTTCCGCACTGCTCCACAATCGCGCACGCTTATTCAAGTGCATCCATTCGATTCCCGACGCGCGAGCCTCACGTAACGGCGGTCCCGATTGTAGCCGATTCGGACGCGAACGGATCTCCAGGCCGCAGCCGGGCGCGTCGCGAACGCGTCAGCTTTGGAATAAGATGCTGCCTTTCCAACTCGATTTCGAAGAAAGCCATGTCATTGTCTTCGCGAAGCCCGCTTATCTTATTCCTGATCACTTGGCTCGCAGGTGTGTTGACCGTTCGCGCCCAAGGCTCGGACGATCGACCACTCAATGTCGTATTCGTTCTTTGCGATGATCATCGCTTTGATTGTTTGGGCGTTGCCGGGCATCCCTTTTTGGAAACCCCACATCTGGATCAACTAGCCCGCGACGGTGCGATCATGACGCGGGCCTACGTGACGACGTCGCTTTGTTCTCCCAGCCGCGCGTCGATCTTGACGGGGCAATACGCTCACAATCACCGCGTTGTCGATAATTATCATCCGGTCGACCCGCAGTTGGTTTTCTTTCCGCAGCAGTTGCAACAAGCGGGTTACCAGACCGCGTTCATCGGCAAGTGGCACATGGGCGGTGAGATCGATGATCCGCAACGTGGTTTCGATCATTGGGTCGCTTTTAAGGGACAGGGTACCTATTGGCCCGACGGGCACGGTACGACGCGCGAAGTTCCGCAGACGACGTACGACGGTTTAAACGTCAACGGAAAACGGGTGCCACAGCAGGGATACATCACCGATGAGTTGACCGACTACGCGATCGAGTGGTTGCGATCGCGCGATCAAGTGAAGCCGTTCTTTCTTTACGTCAGCCACAAAGCCGTGCATGCCGATTTTGTCCCGGCCGACCGACACCGCGGGCGGTACGACGACCAGCCCCTTCCGATTCGAATTCCGTCCGTCGAAGAAATGGATCAGGGGAAGCTACCGATGTGGGTCCGTAACCAACGCAACAGCCGACATGGCGCCGATTTTGGTTACAACCTGGATGGCTTCTCGCCGGAAGTCTATTACCGTCGTTACTGCGAGTCGCTGTTGGCGGTCGATGACAGCGTCGGTCGCATTCGGGCGCATCTGCGGGATAGTGGTTTGGCCGACAACACGCTGTTCGTGTACATGGGGGACAACGGTTTTCAATTCGGCGATCATGGTTTGATTGACAAGCGGACGGCCTATGAGGCAAGTGCGAAAGTTCCGTTGATCATGGCGGCTAAAGGAAAAATCCCATCCGGCAGCCGTTTTGACGCCCTGGTCGCGAACATCGACATCGCACCGACCCTTCTCGAGGCAACCGACTCGCCGCCATTGCCCAAGCCCGATGGCGTGAGCTTCTGGACGGCTTTGTTGGCCGCCGATTCGACACGCCTGCAGCGCGAGGAACTGATCTACGAGTACTATTGGGAGCGAAACTATCCGCACACGCCGACGCTTCACGCGGTGATCGGTGGTCGTTTCAAGTACATTCGCTGCCACGGGCTTTGGGACCGCGACGAACTGTACGACTTGACGGCAGATCCGGAGGAGCTGCACAACCTGATCGCCGATCCGGGTCAGGCCGAACGGATCGAAGCGATGAACGAGAAACTGTGGAAACTACTCTTCGAAAGTGATGGGCACGAAATCCCACTCCTGGAGGATCGTGGGCCGCGGTTTCCTTGGCGGCACCCCGGCGCCGCGCCGCAGGCTCAGTTTCCTGAAGAGTATTTCCGCCGTAGCGAAACCGGCGAGTGAGTCGGAGCGACCGCGAACGGTTTGCAGACAGGGAACCTGCAGACAGGGAACCTGCAGACAGGGAATTTGCAGACAGGGAATTTTGCGTCCGACCGCCGAGCAAGGCACCCGAGTGGGTCGCCGCAGCTCCCTGAACCGTCCAATCCGGTTGTCGACGCCAAGAAAGCGTGTTGCCTCGGCTCCTGGGCCCTTTTCGCTCGCGGTGGAGCACTACTTTCGGCTAGATTTACGGGTACAGATACGCGGGGCCGAAACTCTTGATTGCCGAGCGGGTTTTACTGGCATGAGCACAACACGAATCTTCTCGACTCTCGCGATTTTGTTCCTGTTCAGCCTGACGGTCGCCGCGCAACCTCCGGGCCGGGGCGATGGTGATCGGGGTAGCCGCGGTCGCGGCGGGCCGCCCGGCGGTGGATTCGGCCCTCCCGGTGGCGGTTTCGGCCCTCCCGGCGGTGGTTTCGGCCCTCCCGGCGGTGGTTTTCGAGGAGGCGGAGGTCCGCCAGGCGGGGGGTTTGGTAGTCGTGGTAGTCGCGGCGGTCCGGGGGGCAGTCGTGGCGGTTTCGATCCCAGCTCGTTCCTCAGCCGGCTCGATGCCAACGGGAACGGCATGATCGATCCCGACGAGCAACAGGGCCCGGCCCAGTTCATCATCGGAAGGTTGCAGCAGAGCGACCCCAGCATTCGACCTGGGAGGCCGATTCCGCTTAGCAAAATCACTGAAGGCTTCCAGAAGATGCGGGAGCAGCGCGACGGTGGCCGCGACGACAGCCGGAGTCGCAGCAGCAACGATGAAGACTTGCTAACGGCCGAATTACTCGTGCCGGGGTTCGGTATCGACGTCCAGCCAGATCCGCTGATGGGATTCGGTCCGGCGGCGGAGATGTTGTCGGTGGCGGTGACGGAAGAAGACGAGCGAGAAGCCAACGAATTGCTCAGGCGCATGGATCGCAACCGCGATGGCGTGCTCAGCGGCAGCGAGATCTCGAGTCGCTTCTCGGGGAACCCTCTCGATTTCGATCGCAACCGGGACGGCAAGTTGACGGCCCGCGAATTGGCCGTGCGCTACGCGAGGCGTCGTGAGGGGCGCGAGGAGTCGCGTCGCGATGATGATCGACGACGTGATCGTGACCGAAACCGCGACGAGCCCGTTGAAATTCCCGATGTGTTCAATGGCCGTAAATCGTATCGGGTGACGACTTCGCGCCAGATGCCCGAGGGCTTGCCGGGATTCTTTACCGACAAAGATGCCGATGGGGACGGGCAAGTCAGCATGGCGGAATTCGCTGAGGAGTGGAGCGATGAGGTAGTGAAAGAATTCTTCGCTTCCGATCTAAATCGCGACGGTGTGATTACCGCCGACGAAGCGCTTCGCGCCGTCGAAATGCCGGGTGGCTCTGATTTCGCGTCAACTTCCTCCGCCTCCTCTCCGACCTCCTCACCGAGTGGTGCCATCGCCGCGGCGGCGCCCTCGGAACCGATCGACGAGAAGTACGTGAAGGTCGGCCAGCGAATCATCGGAAAGTATGACAAAAACAACGACAATGCGCTCACCGCTTCGGAGTGGGAAAAGATGCTGATGAGTCCCGCCGATGCCGACGCCAACCGCGACGGACGGGTTACCGTTGAAGAGTACGCACTTTGGATGCAATCCCGCGATCGAAAATAGCCTCTTGTAGGCGGCAAACGATAGTCGCCGATCGCTCCGCCGATCGTACCGCGCTGTTAAGAGCTACGATCGACGGAGCGATCGGCGACTATGCGGTTCTTGAGAACGCTATCTCTGGTAGATCGGCAGGTAGTGGTAGCGAACGCTGAGGCTCAAAATCGCTAATGCCGTTGCATACACGGCGCCCACGTTTCGTTCCTCGCCGCCGCGTGCCAGCCAGCCCCCATCGCTGCGTTGCATCGGTAGCAACAACTCGGGCACCAGCTTATCGGAACGGTCGGCGTACTTGCCGCCCGCCTGGTGCATGCCCTGGGCGTAGTAGTAGATGCCGTAAAAGAAGAATCGTTCGGACGGTTTCGGTGAGTGTTGCATCAGCCACTCGGAGGCTCCCCGAACCAAAGGCGAATCGTATTGGCCGCATACCTGCATCGCCAACAAACCGGCCGCTGTCATGGTGAACGACGGATGGAACGTACCAGGTGTGTAGCTGAACCCGCTGATCTTGTCGCGCGGCGTGCCATCTCGATCGATCGGCGAGCTATACGAGTGACGCAAGTAACCCAACGCCGAATCGATCGCTTCGCCAGGCACGTCGAGTCCGTCATTCTTGGCCGATCGCAAGGCCATCAGTTGCCACACGCTGACCGAAAGGTCGGAATCGCGACTATTCGGCGTGTAGCGCCAGCCTCCTTTGAGCTTTTCCGACTTCGACACCTTCTGGGCCGCCAGAATCAACTTGATCGCCTCGCTTAGCGCCTCATGAATCTTTTCGTTTTGCTCGGGTGTGGCTCCCATGCCGAGTATTTCGGTCAGCATCAGGGTGGTGATCCCATGGCCGTACATGCGAGAGCCATCGCGCGAGCCGAAGTAGCCTTCCATGTCGCGGTTTCGGCTGTCGAGCACAAAGTCGATGGCGCGTCCCATCGCGCGGCCCGCCTCCGAGACACCGATTGGCTCAGTTCCAAGTGAGGCCATGGCCATGATTGCCAGCGATGTCATCGCCACCTCATGACCACGATCGGTAATTGCCCCGTCTTCGCGCTGCTGCGAGACTAGAAACTGAATCCCCGATTCGACCGACCGATCGACATCATCGGCGAGGTAGAGCGAGGCGGGATTGTCCTGGGCCGAGATGGCTTTGGCGTGCAGCACGACGGCGGCATGCGCAGCGGCCGAGGCTGCGGAAAGGAACCAACGGCGGCGATCGGTTCTGATTTGCATTGCCGTCACTCCTGCGATTGCGATGCTTGTCGCGCAATCGCGCGGAAGTACGCTTCGATCTCGCGGCGGTACTGGGGAGCAATGGTCGTCGGCCGTCCCTCGGCGACATCGTCGGTTCGACGCTCGCGCAGTTGTCCCCACTCGCTGCCCGTTCGTTCAATCCCGGTGGTATCGAGGAAGCCGCCAGCCGGCATCTCGCCCGACCCCGGATCGGTGCCCGTGCTCTTGGAGGCTGACTGGTTCGTCGAGTCGCCCTGTCCCGGTTGCGTCTGGGAGGGATCGAGTTGTTGTTGACGTTGGCGGGCGGCACGTTGGGATTGTGCATCCACGGCGTTAGCGAGAGTGGGAGAAGCCTCCTGGGCGGTCATGTTCTGGCCGGACTGGGAGGCCTCAGATTTCGACGCTTCCGACTGCGGTTGGCCGCCGGGCTCGCTGGTCCGCTGGGAACTTGCGATTTGCCGGTCCAATTCGTCGAGGGTTTGTGCAAGTTGTTGGCCCTGTTGTTGACTGGGGCTTTGTGTCGAAGCCTGAGACATGTCGCGAGCGTCCGGTTGCGGCATCGAGGCAGCGAGCAACTCAGCGATGCTTTCCGCGGCCTGCTGGATTTCGTCGGCCGCGCGAGCCACCTCTTGATTGGCCTGCGGGGCTGCTTCGGCATCCGAGCTGGCTTTTTCGAGCGTTCTTGATGCTCGACTTGCCGCCGACACCGCGTTCTCGGAAACGGCCGAGGCGGCTTCATTTAGCTGCTTCGCGAGTTGGTTTGTCCCGAGTCGTTGTTCGTGCCGGGCGGCCCTTCGCAGCGTCCCAGCCGCCTCGTTGACATTTGCCTCAATTTGCTGTTGTTGTTTGGCCAGTCGTTCGGCTTGCTCGATGGGCGACCGAAGCTGATCGGCGAAACTCATTTGATCGGCCAAGTCTTGTAGCGTTTCACGAATTTGACTTAGCTCCATCTCGGACTCCTCGCTCATCCGCAGCGAAAGCTCCGCGGCCGGGTTTGGCTTTTCGAACGGTTCGATCCTCTTTCGTCGAATCTGATCCTGACGGGCCTTTGCATCGGTCGACTGTCTTTGCGCGAACTCTCTTGATGTTTTCGCCGCCGCTTCCGCTTCGGATGCCCGGTCGATTTGCTGACGCGTCCGGATCAATTCGGATCGCACCGCATCGGCGTTCGCGGGTTCTTTCTCGAGCTGCGACTCGAGTTGTCGTTGTTGTTTTTGGGCGTTGCTTTTTTCGCGTTGGGCGTCTTGGACACGTCGCCCCGCTTGCTGTTGTTCTCTGGCCCACTGTTGTTGTTCGGTGCCAGCTGCGCGGAGTTGACGCGAGCGGGCATCTCGGGCGAATCGATCGATCTGGCTTTGGGTGCGCCGGCGACTAGATTCGTCCTTGTGAACATCTTGCTGTTGAGCGTCCTCTGCCTGCTTTGCCAATGCTTGCAGCGTTTGATTCGCCGCATCGATTGCCTCGGCCATCTGTCCGGCTGCTTGCTGCATTTCGGCAAGCAAGGCTTGTTCGCCACCCAATTGATTCGCGGCGTTGACCGCTTCACGCACGGCCGCGCGTGCGCGATCGAGTGCCGGTTTGGCCTCGTCCATGTTGGCCCATCCGATCGCCCGTTCGGTCGCCTGAAGGAGGGATTGGTCAACCGAGGTCGCTTGCCGGGCAAGGCTGGCGATTTGGCGCGAGGCGCGCCGCTTTCGCTCCTGGAAGGTGGCATCGGATCGTTCCAGCGATTGGTTGATGCCAATCTCGTCGCGGGCGGCCCGCTCGAGCGTTCGCTGGGCCTCCTGGACGGCCCGCCTGGCGATATCGGACAATTCCTCCTGCATCGGTTCGTTATCTTGAAGCCGCTCCTCGAGCTTCCGCATCATTTCTTCAGGACTCGATTGGGCCGCCTCGGCCATCGCTTCGGCGCGATCGTACCGATCCTGCAGTTGTGCCAGTTCCTGAGGCGAGGGGTCCTGAAGGGAGGGGTCCTGAAGGGATGGGTCCTGGGGGGATGAGACTTGTTGGCGGAGCTGCTCACGGGTGTCCGCCAGATCTATGCCCTGCTCCGCGTTTTCAAAATGCTTGGCGGTCCTTTCGAGAGTATCGGCGAGCTTGCGGAGCGTCTCGGCGGTCTGGTCAAGTGCTTCGCGGCGTTGCGCTTCGTTGTCCGTTTGCGTCGCGTTGTCCATCTCTTCCTCGGCCTGTCGCGCCGCCTGCTGAATCGTGGTCGCGGCGATGTCGGCGTCTCGGGCCAGTTCGCGTTCGTCGGGGTCGATCAACGATGAAGTGTTGGCCAAGTCGACGAGCGATTCGAGAGTTTCTCGGGTCGCCTGTTCGGCCAACTCTTGTTGCTCCGCCAACTCCCGGGCCGTGGATGCTTCGGAGTCGGGGCGAGACTCGGTGCGCCGCTCAGCGTTTCGGACTTCTTCGGCCGCCTGACTTGCCTGTTCGGACAGCGACAGAACGTATCGTTCGATCGTCTTCCGGGCTGCGATGACTCGCGGATTGAGTTGTTCCAAGGCATCGCCAAGATCCCGCCGCACGTCGTCCAGCGCTGAGTCGGCTGCGATCATCGGATCACCGCTCCAGCGGCGAGAAGTCAGGCGGTTGCGAGCCTGATCAAATCGCTCGTTGTACCGAGCACGGTCAATCGACTCGAGTTCTTTCCCGTCGATGCCAGCGTTTTGGAGCGTGCGGACAGGCCACTCCATCCCGGAGGAGAAGCGTTCCAGCCAGCTCGGATGCTTAACCTTGGCAATCGCCGTTTCGTCCAGTCGTCGCTCGGCGAGCATCAATTCCCGAAGCTCGGCAAGCCACTGGTCGGCCTCGTGTTTCGCCTCGATGATCTGGTAGGCCGCGGCGAGGTTCTGGTAGACCGACGATGCCGGCTCGTCGCGGTAAGGTTCGTATCCATCTTTGGCAACGTTCTTGATTGCTCGTCGCATCAACTTCATATCGGCTGCGAATCTCAGGTCAACGCTCGGACGAGAACGATGCAGCGACTCTTCCCGGGACAAACGACCGAGCAGGTGATCTCGCGCGCCGAAGAAGCTCGCTTCGGCAAATTGTTGATCACGATTCACGCGGGCTGCCGTCTTGGAGTCGATTTGGCCTGCTTGCGCCACCAGTTTGTGTTTTCCTATCTCCTGGCCGTGTCGCGCCATCTGTCGCACCAAGTCACTCGACGGGCCAAGCTGGATTCGTAGCTCACGTAGCAACGCTTGAAGCGTCGACGTCATGCGGCCGTCGATCATGCTGTGCGTGATCTGATTACCGAGCTCGCTTTCGAACTGTTGGACCAGGGCACGATAACTGTCTTCTCGGGGTGGGGTCTCGACTGCCGCTTGCAAGCGAGCTCGCCAGGAATCGCTCCACCGTTTCCAATTTTCAAAATGGCGAATGGCCGAGTCGGGAATTGATTCGCCGTTATCTTCCATCAACTGGTCGATCATCTTAAGTCGGCCGATCGTGACCACGAGGTAGCGGGGAAAGCGGCCGATGGGTAGCCGCGAGTTGTCCCCAAGCATCGGCTGCAGGCTACGTGTCAGCGACATGGCATCGGCAATCACGCTGGTCGTTAACGTCTCGCCGAAGACATGCCGGGCGTATTGCTCAAGTCGCTCGGCCTGATTCGCAAGCTGTTTCGCTTGCTGGCTCTGATCGCGCAGGATTTGTTCGCGCCGTTTCCGCCAGGCTTCGTGATCTTCTTCGTTCGCTCGTTGAAACTCGGCCAACCTTTGAGACTGTGATTGCGCCAGGTCGGACAGGGCGCGGCCCATCAGTTCGATCTCTCCAGCTTCAGGAAGCGTCGACGAAGATCGGCACACCGATTCGAGACGATCGAGGATCGCTTCGCTCTCCTCGCGCGACATGGATGCCTCTTCGATCAGCTGCGCGAGCGAATCTCTCGACTTTCCGCCGCTTCGCTCGCTGGCCGTCGTCATCCAATCCCTCGTCTGCGCGGCCCAGAGTGCGACCCGATCGGTCAAGTCCTTGATCTCGTTCATCCGCGCGTGACGGTCGGTGTCGAAGCCTTCGTCCGCGATTAAGATCTCGATCAATGACGACTCACCTCGTTGACTGTTGCGATCGACGGCGACGATGCGAGTCCGAATGATGTCACCACTCGCCAACTTGATCGACTCTTCCTCGTTGACGCGGTGCAGGAGATCCCATCCCCAATTCAAATCCATATCACGAGACGATTCGCCGATCGGAATGTTCCGCGCAAGAGCTGCTTCGCCGTTGATCTGGAACTCCTGAATCGCACGGTCGATCGGCAGGTCGTCAAACACGTGGGCCGCCAGCGGAACGACATCCAGTGGCGATACGATGATCAGTCTTGGCGTCTCCTGGGACCACTGGGCGACCGGGGGTGAGTCGACGATCGGTGTGATCGAATACTGGGGACTAAACGGATTGTTCAAGCCGGACCGGCTGCTGATCGCGTCAACCTGGTAGCTGCCCGGTGTTCGAATCGGGATGGTTGCCACGAATTCGTGATCGGTGCCTTGAACCGCTTCCAACTTGATGTCGGTTCCCCGATTGCCGAACCGGATGCTCGCTTCGTCGACCGGTTCATCAAAGCGTATGGTGACC
>JARFQX010000439.1 GCA_029287555.1 Rubripirellula sp.
TCGGCTTCGAGGACCTGGTTAATGTTGCCGAGGAAGTCAAAGAACCACGTCGTAATCTTCCGCTGGCGATCATTTGGTCGCTCGTCATCGCGGGCTGCTTGTACGTCTGCATCTCGCTCGTGCTGGTGCTATCGGCGACGACCGACGAGTTAGAACACAGTGGCTCACCGCTGGCATTGGTCTTCAAGAATCATCCAGCCGGCGGAGACGTGATCACCGTGATCGGAATGTTTGCCGGGATCAATGGCGCGCTGGTCCAAGTGGTGATGGCCTCACGCGTCGTCTATGGTCTCGCCAAACAGGGCCAGGCTCCCGCCATGTTCGCTCGCGTCCATCCGAGAACCAGGACGCCTTTGGAGGCAACGGCGTTGATCACGACGCTGGTTCTTGTACTCGCCTTGTGGTTACCGCTGGAGGCGTTGGCGAAGATCACCAGCGGCATCCTGCTCGCCGTCTACACGCTCGTGAACCTTTCTCTGTGGCGGGTCAAACGTCGAACACCGCACCCACCGCCTGGATCCCCCTGCTATCCGCTCTGGCTGCCCCTGGCCGGAGCGGTGGTGTGTAGCCTTTTTCTGGTGGCCCAGGTCTTGCTGAGCATCTCCTAAATAAGTGTGCACAATTGTGAACTACTAGTCGTGCTCGTGCTCGTGCTCAGCGAAGCGGTGCTCGCAATCGAAAAAGATGGTAAGAGCCGCCGCCTTGGTCGATTCGAGCACGAGCACCGTCGCAAGCGACTGAGCACGAGCACGCTGAGTTGCGCACTGTTGCACAATCGCGCACGCATATTTTGTCGCGTCCCTGCGTATTCCTTTCCAGATCACGCTCACCACGAGCAAGTTGATTACTCGACCAGCACCGGTGATGTGTAAGCCCCTTCGATCACGCCCTCGGTCACGCTCAAATCGCGGTTGGGCCGAAGAAAACCACTGTACGTGTAGGACTTCTTGATGCTTACGTAAGTATTGTTGGTTCCCTGGAACACCGCATCCTCGACATAGACGACGCCCCATCCCACCACGTTGAATTCCAATCCGCCTCCTGATCCCCACGCGCTTTCGTAGATCGGTATCAACTTAGGCTCGCCAAAGACTTCATAAAGCGACTGCTTGATGCCACCTGATAGTCCCGTGTCTCCGTTCAAATTGTAAGAGACCCGGCTGTCTATCAGGGTCCTGTCCTGAAGTCGTCCCTCCGCATGAAGGTCGTCAAGGTGGGATTGCTGCAGACCGTTGAGAATCTGGTCGTTGATGTCGGAGGTCGAGTTGGAGGACGTCCCGATGTCCAGTGTGCCCCAGTTGCCCGGGATTTCGTTTCCTAAGCCGTCGTCCATTCTGCCATCACCGTAGATGCTCCATGCCGGATCCTTATCGGTCTTCGAATCCCAAACAGTTTTGGGGAGCGAGAAAGGAAGAACACCGATGCCGGGTCGGAGGATACTCGCTTTCTGCAAGACAGCGGTTCCGGTGGCACTGACCTCGGAGTCAAGAATTCCGAAGACTCGGCCGAAGAGAAGTGGAATCGGTGAATTCGCCGCGGAATCACGTCTCAGCGTGACGCGTACCGTATCGAATATTCCGTCATCTAGGATCGTGAAATTCGTGTAGACCGTTTCGGGGTCGTAGCGGCCGATCGTGATATCGGAATCCAGCACGGTAAAGCCGGAGATATCTGTGATGTTATCCGCAGCATATTGGCGGACTGTGGCGCGAACCTTGTCTAGGTCCTGGTTCCCGTAGGGATCCGGGACGAGGTCGACCACTGCGGCCAGCGCCGCCGCATCGGCTGCTCGCTGCAGTTCGGCTCGCTTTTTCAGCAAGAAGCCTACGTCAATCGAAAACGCCAGCATTCCTAGCAGAGGAAGCACGAGGACCGCCGTCAGGACCGCAATCGCGCCACGACGTGGTTGAGAACGCGAAGTCATTGGTGGTTGCTTTCGCATGGTTTCACCGGGGCTTTGAATAAAACGGGGCTCTAAATAGAAGTCGGGTGGATCGTGGATGGGGCAGACCCTGCTATTCACGACGCATGATCGTCGTGGTCGCAATCGTTCGGCCGCCAAAGAAAGGAATGCCTGGCATCCAACGCACCGAGTCGTATTGCAGGGCGACCTGCACCGAGAGCGCCGAGCCTGAACTGATCGCGGACAGGTCACCCGAGGCAATTGGATCGCCGGCACTGTTGGTGAAACTCACGTCGACGGCGGCGTCGGACATCCCCGCAAAGTTGTTACGAATGAAACTGCGAACCGTGGTCCGAACGACATCCTCACTGGTTGTGTCGAAACGGGCCGCTTGCCGCGCCGCTTCGCGTGAGGCTTCGTTGACGACTTGGGCCACGTAGATCGATTGACCCACATCGATCGAACCGAGCAATATCAACGCTATCAGCGGCAGCACGATGGCGAATTCGACCACCGCTGCACCTTTGCGGTCGCAATGACGAGGGTTTGTGAAGTGCTTGGGGTGTCTTTTCATGATTGACGATTCCATTGTGGACGTATGTTGGTCGTCCCTACTCCTTGGTCATGCTCGCTTGGCCCCGAAGCACGAAATTCTTCATGAAACTAGATGGAATCCACGTCAGATCGTCGAAATTGACGGCAACGGTCGTGGTTACCTCGGTTCCTGTTTCCAGACTCCCAAGCCCACCTGGGCTCACGCTGACTTGACACAGGCTCATGTCGTAGGAGTCGGTCATGGTCTGACGCAGATAGTCTCGGGCGGCGGTTTCCGCCTTGGCCGTGGTGTCGGTTGACGCCAAGGCGGCGCTCCTTGCACCCGCTCGCGCCGCGTCGGTGAGTGACTGCTGGATCATCACCGCCCGACTGAATTCAATAATGGCGAAGACCAGCAAGAAGAAGATGGGGGCAATGAACGCCAGCTCGACGACGCTTGCGCCGCGGCGGTCCGACGAGGATCGAGAAAAGGAATGTCGGCTCATTTTGTCCATCGCACTTGGAGCTCCAGGCAACAAACTCCAACTCCAAGCGACAGCCAGGGGCGGGAGATCGTTCGTCTCGCAAAACCGGTTATCTCCCCCCATTTGCTCCCGACGTGCGGGCCTCCGCCAAAGCGGCCGCCCGCAACTCCAGACGCCTCCAAACCCTAGCTCGAATTCTCCGATGGGGCGGAAGGAAAAATCGCGAAGCTGCCAGCTTTGCCCGCAGGGCGGGATTGAGAGTGAGGAGCGACAGCGTGACGACGTTCCCCCTCGAGCACGCAGATCGGGGTGATGCGAACGATGGTCCGGGGAAGTCGTTACCAAACCAAACCCGCCGGTTGGGAGGTCGTGTACTTTCTAAAGTCAGCCAATGCCGTGGGTTCGATCGATGAAGCACTCTCCCTCGGGAGAGTCGAGCCTAAGCGAGGAGAGGGGCAATGCGGATTGCGGCTGTTTGATCTTCGGCGAAGGAAACGGAAGAACACTCCCGAAACGCGCGGGGGATGGAAGGACGCCGTGTGGGACCGCCAACTTAGAAACTGCACGACCTCTTGCGAGGGGGGCGTGGAAATCGAATGATGATTCCGAGAGAACCTGAGAATGCTCAGCGGCTATTCGACCAGCACTGGCGACGTGTACGCTCCTTCGATCACGCCCTCGGTCACGCTGAGGTCCGGGTTGGGACGCAGTAGTCCGTCGAAGGTAGAGATCTTCTTGATTTCGACGTAACTGTTGTTCGAGCCCTTGAAGTTCACACCATGTAGATTCGCAACGGCCCAACCCGTCACTTGATACTCGAGATTGTTACCCGAGCTTCCCGATACACTGTCAAAGATTGGAATGTAGCGCCGCTCACCAATGATTTGATTTAGCGACTGTTTCAGGCCGCCCGATAGGCCCGTATCAGCGTTGGCATTGAACGGGACGCTGCCGTCAATGTAGCGACTGTGAGGAATGCGGGTATCAGCATGCAATTCGTCCAAGTGCGTCTGATGCAGCCCGTTCAGTATTTGGTCATTGAGATCCGAGGTTGAATTGGACATGCTCCCCAGGTCCAAGGTTCCCCAGTTGCCCGGAATTGAAGCTCCAGAACCGTCTTCCATCCTTCCGTCACCGTAGATGCTCCAAGGTGGATCCACTAGCTCAGTTTTCGTCCATTCATCCCGTGGAATCGAAAACGGCAGGACGCCCGCTCCCGGTGGCAGGAAGCTGGCCTTTTGCAGCACCGCGGTCGCGCTTGCACTGACTTCCGAGTCGAGGATTCCGAAGATCCCAGCAAAGAAAAGCGGAATCGGTCCGTTTGCGGATGCATCGCGTCGCAGCGTAACCCGGACCGTGTCGAAGACTCCATCGTTGAGAATCGTGAAGTCGGTATAGACCGTTTCGGGGTCGAAGCGACCGATCGTGATGTCAGAATCGAGCACGACAAAGTCGGTGACGTCGGTGACGTTGTTTGCGGCATACTGGCGCACGGTGGCGCGTACGAGGTCCAAATCCTGATCGCCATTGGCATCCGGGATCAAGTCCCGCACGGCGGCCAATGCCGCGGCGTCGGCGGCACGTTGCAGCTCCGCACGCTTCTTGAGCAAGTAGCCGACATCAACGGAAAACGCCAACATCCCGATTAACGGAACCATCAGGAACGCCGTTAAAACCGCGATGGTTCCCCGTCGATTCTGCTGCTTTCGAGTCCAGCGGCAAGGCATTCGTGTTTTGCTTATCATGTTCTCACCGACCGTCGCAGTCGGAATAGGAGTGAAGAGATTGGCTTTGCAAGTTGCGTTATTCCCGTCGCATCACCGTTGTGGTTTCAATCGAACTACCTCCGAGACCGGCAAAACCACTGGTCCATCGCACCGAGTCGTAATCAACAGCCACCTGAACGGCGATTTCTGTTCCTGATGTGATCGTCGATAGATCGCCGCCCGCGATTGGGTTGCCGTCGGTGTCGTTAAAGTTGATTCTTACGCCGACGTTCGATGCCGCCGAGAACGACTCATTGATCAGGTTGACGACCGCCGCGCGGACCTCGTCCTCACTGCTGGTCTCGTAGCGGCACGCCCGCCGGGCACCCTCACGTGAGGCTTCATTGACCACTTGGGCGACGTAGATCGATTGTCCGACGTCAATCGAACCAAGCAGAATCAGTGCAATCAGAGGGAAGACGATCGCCGCCTCGACAGCCGCCGCACCGTCCCGGTTTCGACCGGTTCTACGCGCTATTCTTCTTCGGAACT
>JARFQX010000450.1 GCA_029287555.1 Rubripirellula sp.
TGAGTTTTTGCGAGTCGATCCATTAATGCCTGAAAACGTCTTTTGTCATGCACTATGGGACGCTACACGAACTGGCTGTCTCGCGCAACTGCGAAGTGTGATCGGCGGATTTACGCAGAAGAGCTGTGCGGCAACGCTCGGGACAGTGAGCTGTCTCGTGGTACGACCCGACCGGAGGCGAAGCGGCGTGGAAACCTGAGGTACTGTCGTACCGGTTTCCACGACTGTTCACGACCGGCCGACAAAATTCAACCCGTTCGATTGATTTCAGTGGGTGAACGTGCTCACTCTGTCAGGAATGTCGGTAGCCCCACTCTTCCCCGGTGCGCATCCGGGCCATTTCGTCTGCTCGCAGACGATCAGGTTCAGATGCGACGATTGGGAAATCTGAAAAACCCTTAACGCCGCAACGCCTCCACGCACAGTGGTGTTGCGTGCAAACATCGATGGCGCCGTTGATTCCCGGATGTGTCGGTGTCGGAAAGACCAGCGTCCTGCAAAGAACAAGACGATTTGGCGACCGGCAGCCTCAAACGAACCGTTTGAAAACCGTCGAGTCGCCCGGACAGGTTCAGCTTGCACTGAACGAGCCCGCACAGGGTTCGGAGTCGAACCAACGCAGAGTCAATGCGTTCTCTAGAAGGGGGTGTCCTCGCCGTCGGCATGCTGTCCGTTCCCGTTCCCATTGGATGTTCCACCATTGTTGGCGAAGATCCAAGTATGGGCGCGGTCAAGCACTTTGCCGACCAGTGGAAGGTCGTCTCGCCCAAAGCTAGACGAGTCTTTCCATTCGTCACCATCCTTATAGAGGCGACTGACGGTCACGTTGTGGAGCACACCATTCTGAGTTTCGTTCTCCCAGATTGCCGCGCGGATGCGGCCGAGTCGCAGTTCATGGACCGGACCCTGCTTCGAATTGGGCTTCGATCGGGATCGAGTTGCCATCGGATTACCTATTGGTTGTGAGAATTGAAAGATGATTCACGCGAACCACCTGAGTCGCCATCCGAGGCGGAAGAAAGAACGCGCATCCGCGAGTTCCTCGCAGAGGACTAGTCGTCCTCTGCCTGACAGGTGGGGCAGACGCCCAAGAAGTTCTCCGACATCTCGGTCGGAGAATACTGAATGCCCTTCCATCCATTACGCTTCGCAAGCGTGTAGGTCGTGGGGCCTTCGCTGTTGCAGTGGGCACACGTCAGGGTGAACGCGACGATCGTGGGGACACCGTCCGGATGCTCCAGCACCGCAGTGGCGTGCGCAAGCGCGAACTTCGCAGCAGCTCCCGTAACCACTCGATGCCATTGGGCTCCGAGTTCCGGAGCTGCGACTGTTTTCGGCGGAAACCCATCTTTGTCGAGCCATTCCAACAAGGCCTCGGCAAGATCAATGACTTCCAGCCAGTCACCTCGCGTCCACGCCGCCAGCATTGAATGCCATGTGATCTGAGGATCCATGAATTGACTCCAATGGCTATGCGGCCAGTGCAAGCAGTTGGCCAACCTTCACATCCAACTCGGTGCGGTCGCCGGCATGCTGTACCTTCTGGGACAGCTTGGTTAACGCGTCGACGATCGAGAAAATGGTGAAACCACCCTGTGCCCGAGCAATCTCCATCGCATCCTTGATCAGATGGCGAGGGAGCCTTTTGGCGGCGAGAACTTTGGTCACTTCGTCGGCATCCGAGCCGAGTCGCTCGGTCATCGCCTTCTTCATCACCGCAGCAAATGAATCACGGCGTTGATCGCGTTTTGCAACAAGTTGCTCCACCATCATTCGAATCTCATCGAGAGCATCACGCACATTGGCAGTGTGCTTGCGACTAAATTCGACGACCTCGGCCGCGTCCCAAACGATGTGATTCTGGCACACACGTTGAAACCAGAATGTTTGCATGCCAACGCTGCGCCGACCGACTTCGCTGTTCCATACGAAGAAGCCCGGTGCGAACGCTTGGCCATCAATCTCGGCCCAGCCGGTCGGGTCAATCATAAAGGCGAACAGATCCTGTTCACCGCAGTAGAGTCCGGTGCTGAGGTCATCCATCGCAGTTTGCGGTGGCGTGAAGTCAGACGCAAACTCGTTGATCACGTCCAGAAGATCCGTATTCCAGAGCCGCGTATAGGCGACTCCATGAACGCTGCGAATCTGATTCTCCGCGGCCAGCATCTGCAGAGGCTTGAAACTGCGTGGCAGCGTTTCCTCAAGTGCCTTGCTTGCGGTTGGTCGTGACAGCCGATTGATCGTGTCCTTGCTCACTCCCGCCATTCGGCAGACCTGAGAGAACGACCAATCGTTAAGTCGGAGAGCTGCGCCATCAGTGCCGCAGACCGAAAGATCCGACCCGATCTTTAGATCCTGAGGATGCTCCCAGATGTCGCGTGACCTGCTCTTCTGCTGCGAGCAGTATTGATACAGGTCATCGAACGACTGGTAACATTCGTCGGGACCACGTTTGAACAGCTCTTGATGAGCTTTGCTAAGGGTTGCCATTGCAAGACTCCTGCGGAATGGCGGAACGATGGAAATCCATGATCCGGCTACGGCAGCCGGGCCACCGACATTCCCGAAGGAAAGTCGACAACCCGGCCGCGGATTCGCTAGGAACGTTTGCTGGCAGAAACCTCTTGAGACCACCGGCCTCTCGGCTTCAGGATCGAGTCCCGAGTCGAAAGGCGGTGAATATGGGGCTACCCGGATTTTGGGCAGGAAAGAACTGCAGGATCCAATCCGTATCAGATCTCTGAGGAAATGTCACGCATCGGCGGACGCCAGAGCGAAATCGCTGCCATTCCTCGGCCAGAAACGCCGAAATCCCCGAAATTGTTTCGAGATCTGAGACAAACTACCCTTAGTCGTCGCATGGAACCTTAGCAAACACTCCGGTCCAGCCGTCCAACGGCCCGGATTAGCCTGGAGCAACATCTCGCGAGGTCCTCATGCAAACGGTTGAAATGCCAATTCGGCTTCGAAACAATCCCCGGTCGCCGGTTCATGACGGACCTCAAGAAATGAAAGATGCGAGTTCGATACTGGCGGACGCGGCTGCTGGTGATCCAGCTGCAGCCGCGGAACTTTTGCCGCTCGTGTATGACGAGCTGCGCCGACTCGCCCAACAGAAGATGGCGCAAGAGCGGGCCGGACATTCACTCAACGCAACCGCCCTGGTACACGAGGCCTACATGCGACTCGTGGGCGACGCGACTGATCAGAACTGGGACAGCCGCGGCCACTTCTTTGCGGCGGCCGCGGAGTCGATGCGGCGGATCCTTGTGGAGAATGCGCGTCGAAAGGCACGGCAGAAACACGGGGGTGGCCGCATGAGAGTGGAACTCGAAGCATGCAACATTGCCCTCGCCACCAAGCCTGAGCAGTTGTTGGCCGTCGACGAAGCACTCGAGCGATTGGGGCTGGAGGATGAGCTTGCCGCGAGAATTGTGAAGTTACGATTCTTCACCGGCCTGTCCATTGAAGAAGCCGCCAATGCGGTCGATGTGTCGCGTGCCAGTGCCTATCGCTACTGGTCATTTGCCCGAGCATGGTTGCAATGCGAACTTGAACGTGGCTCAAAGCCGAACCATTCCCAGTAGTGGCACGATGCTTAATGAGATCCACGAGGGAGACGACTGTGTCGGCAAAGCAACAAAAGATCAAAGAACTATTCTTCGAAGCGATCAGCATCGAACCGGTCGATCAGCGGCGCGCGTTTATCGCCGACGTCTGCGGCAACGATGTGAGAATGCGAACGCGGCTTGAATCGCTGCTCGAGGCGCATGCACGGGATGAGACCTTGATTGACCAGTCCGCATGGGAGTCAATCGAGGAACATTTCGACAACCCGTGATCAGGGCCGAGCTCACACGGGACTCATTCGCCGAAGTTGCCGTACCACCGAACGGTGTCTCCCTTGGCTGATGTAGAGACCAGAAAAGACAATCCCGAATGAAATCACAAGCGCAATTACGGTGGCGCTAAATCCGAGATGAGTCGGGTGGACGGTGGGGATGCAAAGAAAGAGAGCGTGAACCGTCAAGCAAACGAGCAGAGAAAAGAAACCTCGCCAAAGCAAGATGCAAATCGCAACCACGACGAGCCCTGTCAGGGCAAATGCTTCTGGGCTCCAGCCTGTCATCATGGGGCAGATGCTGATTGGCACGAATGCAATCGTGGCCAGCCGCTTTGATCGTACGACCATCACGATCACAACCAGCAATGCCAGTCCACCGTAGCCAAAGAGAATGCATCGCTCGACATGCTGGCCAAGCATTTCGCCGAGGGCGGGCATCGGGCCGTCGACCAACGCTGCCTGAACCGGCGTGAAGTGCCCAAACAGTCGATGACTGAGTATCTCGACCAGCGCGATCGACGCACCCCCGATGGCCCCCGCAATGAGATCAACGCCCACACGCGGGCTAATGTTTGCGCCGTGAAAAATCTGCGTCCAGGAAATCATGACTTCCGGCCAATGACGTCGGGCGAACGACTCCACTGCCATGTAGAGCACCCACGTGTATGCTGCGACACCGCAAGAATTTACAAAGATCATGATGAGCAAGTACATCTCGTCATGACTGAACACGTGAGAGGCGAGAATCAGATTGGCGATGATTGCTACCGTGCAGACGTAGAGTGCCAGTCGACGCGCGGCGCGGCGATCGCCTCTTCCTCGGCGGTAGTTGATGAGCGCCAAGGCAAACGTGAGCATGTCAACGAGCATGAACATGTATCTTGACATCGGCTGATCCAAGAATGGGATCATCGGTGACGCTGGTACCGAAGGTAGAACCTCGAAGAAGACCGGCCGACCGCCGAGGGATGCCGCGTGCACACGTAAGGGTAGGTCAGTCCCGGGCCACACTCCTTCCCAGGACACATAGTGATCAGCTGCAATGTCGGGGCGAGACTGCCAAGAAGCCGTCTCGAGACTCTGGATGTCGAAACCGGTCATCTCTGCTGTGAACCACTCGTGCCAACGTTCGTCTTGGGCGGTGTCATCAGCATCAGGCGTCCCTGATCGCTCCGCGCGAAACCAACGCAGGTGTCCATCAGGAGAAAGTCGAATGCCGGCCAGGTCTCGCTCGTCCCAAGTCGGGTTGGTTGAACTGACACGGTTCCAGGAGGAATTGATGATGGGGTCTGACGTGTTGACCAGAAGATCGCCGTTGCGTGCGCGGAACCAAAACTCCAGGCCGTAAAACGGCCGCGACGAGAGCTCGGACGCTTCGTCCCATTGCTGAGAACTCACTTGCTGGCGGATGCTGTTCAAGATGGCCGTTCGGTCAACAAACCCGGATGCTGTGTTGTCAGCGTCAGCAACGCCTAGATCCTTCAACATATTTTCAGCGCGATGTTGCAAGACGGCGGGATCGAGCACGCGCTCGTCGAGCGAATCGATGACCGATGTGCCGGAAATCAGCGAGAGACAGATCATGCTAATCGCGGCGAAGGCAGCCACGAGCCCCCAAGCCTGTCGGATTGGAAGCAGTCCCTCACCACCGGAGGCGGCGATCATTCGCGGGGAAGGCGTATCACCGGAGGTCACTGCGGCGGCAAGCGGATCACCGCCGGGTAGTGCCAACGAAAGTTCGGTTGTTGACGCGGGCCGACCGGTCGGTTCTGGGGAGAGGCACCGCATCAGCGTGTTAGCGACCAGCGGATCCACCTGGTCGCCAAGTTCTTCTAGCTTTTGACTCGGAGTCGACTCACGATGGTAACGGCGTAGGCCCTCAAGAGTCGATTCACGCAACAAAGGTCGGCCGGACATCACTTCAAACAGTACACTGCCCAGCGAGTAAATATCACTCTGCACACTTGTGCTGCCATCGAGCAATTGTTCCGGCGCCATGTAGGCAGGCGTTCCACTCATCCCATAGGACGGGCCGTCCGTTTGGCTTTGAATCGCCAACCCGAAATCCATTAGCCTGGCTTGCCCGCGACCGTCAATCATCACGTTGGCAGGCTTGATGTCGCGATGGAGAACTCCACAGGCATGTGCGGCACCGAGGCCCGCGCACAACTGATGCGCAATTTCTAAGGCCTTGGCTGTCGGAAGCGATCCAATCCTCGAGAGTAGCGTTTTGAGATCTTCCCCATCGACGTACTCCATCGAAATAAAGAATTGGTCGGCATACTTGGCGATGTCATAGACCCGGCAGACATTCGGGTGTGAGATCTGCCGAGCCAGTCGCACCTCGTTAAAAAAGTACTCAAGTCGTTTCTCATCCTTGGCCCACGCGGATGGCAGAAATTTTAGCGCGACCATCTGGTCGAGCCGAAGATCCTCCGCCAAGTAAACTTCGCCCATCCCGCCGCGACCGACCAAAGAATTGACTCGGTATCGGTCAGCGATCTCCGCGCCGGGAAGAAATCGCCCTCGCCGTGAGGATCCGTCGCTGAGCGGCGTATCGAGACCGTGATCGCGTTCGGTTTGAGCAATGTCGAAGGCGGGGCGTTCCAAAAAACTCTCGGGCTCGTCATGCGCCTGCAGTAATGCCTCCACCCGCCATTTCAGCTCGGAATCGCCCGCGCACTCGTCCTCCACGAACGCTCTGCGTTCGCGCGGCGATTCAATCTGAATCGCTTGGACAAAAATGTCGCGGGCATTCATCGAGCGTGACCGACTCTGCGTGGAAAGGAGGCTGCGAGGCCACCATGATAGATGGAGCCATGGTGAATTTGTGAGACGCCTTTGCCGAAGGGTCAACGCAGGCTCCTCAACAGCATCGAGCTCGCATGAAGCAATCCGGAGAGTTGTGAGACGGATTACCGAGTTTCGTCGCATGTAGGAGCAGTGACGGAGTTTCTTTCCACCTCAAGCGACACGGAAACAACCATGCACATGATCCCAACACAACTGATTCCACGCTCGATTCGACTTGCGCTCGTCATTGCCGCACTTACTTCGGTTGACCCATTGCAGGCAGAAGAATTCAGCTATCGCAATTTGACAAGCGCACGAATGAAGCTGGACAAGCACTTTGACTTCGAGGCAAACGCGGACTCCTACATGCAAGCGTTTCGCTACGACATCTACAAGGCTTACCGAAACGATGAATTTCAGTTCCGTAGGAAGTTGTCGGAAACGGTTGGAATGATGAAGGAAGCGGCCGAACAGTTCTCGTTGGACGCCGAGATGACGCTCAATGTTCGACTCACCCTCGGGAACTACAACTTCGCTAAGCAAGATTTTCCGATCATTGAAATGAACGGCAGCAACTATTGGTACAAGAATTGTCCCTACCACAGGGGCAACCTTCCATCTTCTTACAGCGTTCATCTAACCAACAAAACGCTGATTCGATCTATCCCTATGTCCGAGCGTAATGCGGAAGCCTTCATCGCTGCCCGCAAGACTAGCTACGGCAGTGTGAATCGGTCGATCGAGGGAGTCATTCGATTCAAGATCCTGAAACTTCGGGGTGAAAAGAATGAGTTTGATGTCGAAGTACAGTCCGCAAGGTTTTTCGCGGACGAGGCTCGAACTCGTGTGCTTCATTCGGTGGTGAAGAAAGACGAATCAAAAGCAAAAAAGTCTGAAGTGGTCTTTGCCCAGGACTAGTGATCTTCGTCAACGGAAACTCGTTCGATGGCACTCGGCCCAAGATGAGCGCCGAGTGCGACATGGTAGAAGTGAACCGCGACAATTTCCCGAGGAATCCTATGTTACGTCGAGACTTATCAAACGACCCCGAAGTCGAACTATCGAACGTTGGAGAGCAGCAACAGCTTAGTTCCGAGATCAATTTGCCCGACGTCCCTGAACACGATCCCGACATCGCCTGGAGCAGTGAATCGGTTGCAGTTGATAGACCGAGTGAGGCCAAATATCGGTTCAAGATGGGGGCCGCGGTAATGCTTGTGGCTTCAGTTATCTGTGGCTTCGCCATGCAGCGTGACGGGGCGACCGAAAAAGGACACCCAAGTTGGAGGCATGTCTCGGCGGCAACTGCTGCATCCGACTCCGCGGCCAATCGCTTGGTGCACGTGGACACTGCCGGAGTTGATCACGTTGTTTCGGGAATTCAGGTTTCTTACCAGGACGCAGATCGTGGTTCCATGCGAAAGATTCGTACCGCCTTACTTCGCCGAGACGTACAGTCAGCGAATCAATTACTGGAAGCAGCGCAACAAGGAGTGGCGTCACACTCGTCTGCCCAACCTCCTGATCTGGCTACTAACACTGCTCTCCTCGGGGCATTGCGGGATCGAGGAAACGAGCTGTTCGA
>JARFQX010000471.1 GCA_029287555.1 Rubripirellula sp.
TTTCATTGCCGAGGGAAAGAAACTCGCGAAGAAGGATCCTCAAGCCTACCGTCCGCGGCTGGGGATGACTTATCTGCTTACCTCCCATGCCCCCTACCTCAGCGAGCCGGAGGACCAAGTTTTTCAGCCTGCCGCGTCGCAGACTTTCCTCTTTCCCTATACCGCCTCCGCCGTCCCGGGGATCAAGAATCGCTACAAGAACAGTGCTCGCACCGTCGATCGAATGATTCAACCTTTGCTTCGTGATGACTGCATCGTCATCGTCGCAGGCGATCACGGCGAGTCTTTCCTCGAAGACGGTTCTTCGGTCCACGGGTTGCGGTTATCGAAGATCCAGAACATGACTCCGATGATTCTTTACTATCCCGGCGTCGAACCGCGAGTGATTCAAGAGCGAACCACGCACACGGACATTCTGCCGACGTTGCTCTCGATTCTCGGGCTTGCTGTTACCGATCGCGAGACGTTTGACGGATGCGATTTGACAAGTGTCAAGGACGACGAACTGCGTGAGCGGATCTTTGTCACTTCGAATCTGATTGATCACAGCAGAGGACTAATTGGTCCTTGGACAGACGATCCAACGCTGCCCTTTGCCTATCGATTCGTCTGCTCGCTCGGCGATTGGCAAGTCGGCTACCTCAACCCGGTCGACGAAGTCGGCTACGAGCTTCCCGACGAGGTCCCAGAGAACGATCTCGATGGCAGGCAACTTGTTCGCGATTGGTTGATTCGGAAGATCGGCTCGGAGATTGTTCGTGAAGACTTGAGCGAGGCCGAGTTATTCGAGAAGTTCTTCAACTCAGACGATCGCGAGATACGGATGTCTGTCCTGCAAATTGCTCGTCAAGTTACCAATCCCGATTCCGATTTGTACGAGTTGATCTCCAAGGCTGCCGGGGACGAAGACCCCGAAATCCGAGAACTTGCCAAGGAACTGGTGATTCGTCACGAGCGATTCATCGGACGCAATTGATCGCCGCCGGACCTCAAGCCCGGGCCGGACCATCGGCGTTCCGACCCGACTTCACGACTCCACGGGGATGCCGAAGGCGTTGCCGACAGCATCATTCATGATTTTGCCGCGATGCATATTGACCGCTTCTCGAAGCGGTCCCCCGTCACTCAAGACCTGCTCGATTCCCATCTCCGCTAAGCGAACGACCCAATTCAAGGTCGCGTTGCAGAGCGCGAACGTACTGGTTCGGCCAACCGCTCCTGGCATGTTTGCGACGCAGTAGTGCACGACATCGTCGACAATGAAGGTGGGCTCGCTGTGGGTCGTGGGGCGACTCGTCTCAACACATCCCCCCTGATCGACCGCCACATCGATGATCACGCTTCCCGGCTTCATCGTTCGCAAGTCTTCGGCGCGCACCAGGCGAGGCGCCTTGGCGCCCGGGATCAAGACGGATCCAATTACCAAGTCAGCCCGTTGCAATTGTTCCAGGATGTTGTGCCGATCGCTGTAGAGCATGTTCACGTTGGCAGGCATCACGTCATCGAGATAGCGAAGACGATCGAGATCGACGTCCAGAATCGCCACATCCGCCTGGAAACCCGCAGCAATCTTGGCCGCGTTCGCGCCGACGACACCGCCGCCAAGCACCGTGATATGGGCCGGCGCAACACCGGGAACTCCCCCGAGCAAGATGCCCCGTCCCATCTGCGGGCGTTCCAGGAACTTGGCCCCCTCCTGGATACTCATTCGTCCGGCAACCTCGCTCATCGGGGTCAACAGCGGCAATCGACCTTTGTGGTCGCGAAGCGTTTCGTAGGCAAGGCAAGTTGCCCGTGAATCCAGCATCGCGTCGGTCAGCTCTCGACTGGCGGCGAAATGGAAATAGGTAAAGAGCAATTGGCCCGGCCGAACCAGCTTGAACTCAACCGGTTGGGGCTCCTTGACTTTGACGATTAGATCAGCCCGCTGGAAAACCTCCTCGCCACTACCCACCATTTCAGCGCCGGCCCTGAGGTAATCGTGATCCGGCAGGCCACTCCCTAAACCGGCTCCGGCCTGGACCAAGACCTGGTGCCCGCGAGCGACCAGTTCTTCGGCGCCCACCGGCAACATGGCGACGCGGTATTCGTCTGTCTTGATCTCCGTTGGAACACCGATAATCATCAGCACCTCTCCCGCAATCCGATGGGGCAATCCGGCCACCGCATCACGTCGATATTGGACGAGCTTCCTTCGACAAGGCTTCGATCATACTCGATAGCCGGTCTCGCAACTCGATCATGATCGGATCGCCGCCATCGCGTGAGCCCTTCTTGGCCGGAACGTCGATCGCTTCCCCAAATTCGATCACCACGTGCAAGGGAATGGAGACGTCGGCCTTTCCAAAGTGAAACTCCTGCAGTCGTTGGATCGTTTCCACCACGCGGGTGTCGGTTGCCGACTCCGGCTTCAAGTAGCTGTCCGGATAAGAGAGCAGCTCACGACCAAGGTCGGCGGCCTCGGCGTCGAGTTCCAAATGACGTTGCTCCCCGGGATCACCGGCCGCGTCAAAGTAACGCGAAGCGATTTCGCTGCGGATAACGCGGATACGAGCTCGCGGCTCGTCTTCAACCGCTGGCTTGATTCCCAGACGGCTCTCGACCTTTTCCAACGAGAACTCGATCAACCGTTGCTGTCTCTCCGTCAGGCTTCCGGCCTGCGAGGTTCCGATGTACTCAATTTCCTTGAGTGACAGGAATCCCTCCGCCACGCGTTTGGTACGCTCCAAGATTGAAAGGCCTGGCCGGTTCTGCCAGCAGAATCGCTGCTCCATCTGTGACAGCTGGAGATCCGCCCAGGGCTCGAAATCAGAAGTGCAGAGATACTTGATGGCGATCGGATGCATGACGACGGCGCCATCACCGGCCTTCGCCCGGCGACGTGCGGCTGATCTGGCGACGAATGAAACACCATCGAGCAAAGGCTTCAAGACATCATTCGTACGATTGGTCGTGCCCTCCGGGAAGAGAATCAACGGTCGCGAAGCGGTGGCAAGAATGTCGATTGCGGTTTCGAGCGACTGGCGGTCGGTCCCTTCGCGGTTGATGCTGAACGCGCCCATTTTTTGAATAGCAAAAGAATCGAAACGGCTCTTGTTAAAAAGATGCCACGACGCCATGGCGAACACGTGCACACCCACGTCTCGCGCGGGCCAGCCGAGGACCAGAGGGTCCGCGTAACGACAATGGTTGGGGGCCAGCAGAATGCCGTCGCCGCGGTCGAGCGATTGGCGGAAATGTTCCAAGCCCCGGCACTCGTGTGAAACGACCCCCTCTTTCCTGCGCAGGTAGTAATCGACGATTCGAAAGAACTGAATGAAACTCGGCCACCAATCGCCACGGTGCGGCGGCACAAATTCGTAAGGCCGATCAAAGACGACGCTCATCGCTTGCCAGTATCCCCGCTATCCCTGCTTTGGTCATCCATGAAACGGGTGCTCTAGCCTGTCACACGAGCTAGAAAGAAGCCCATCGCCAAGGCGACGATGAACAGCGCCGTGACGAGTGCCCCAATCAACATCGGATCCATGCCCTGATTCCGCTTGGAAGAGCCCGAGAGTCGCCCACTGCTCATGCCGCGACTTGAAGGTGAAGCATCGGAGTCACTGTCGAGACGAATTCCCGATCGTTCGGAGCCCACACCCACCTTCGAATCCGATCGCGCCTCGCGTTTGACCGGCTCACGCTTTAGAACGGTCGAGTTGGGCCGATAACCCGATTCGAGCTGCAGATCGAGAAAGCTTCCATCAATCAAATCGGGACGCGGTTTGACGTCAACCAGACGACCGCTGTCGCTAGGGCTCAGACCCTCGCCCCGAATCAACGCGCTCCGCGCGCTGGCCAGCGTGTCATCGTTCTTGTTGGTAACCGTGTCTCCATGGCCCGTCGACGGTTGGCCGGTGCGGTCGAGCGAGATCGAGGACGACCCGTCTTCGTCAAACTCCGGTCCGGCACCAAGCCCCGAGGTCACCTTCGCGCCCTTGGGGACCATCGCGACGAACTTCTCCAAGACCTCCGCCACCTCCTTCGCCGACTGATATCGGTACTGGGGTTCCTTTTGAATCATCTTGACACAGATCCCCTCGAGCTCGCCGGGGCAGTCGGATCGAATCTGACGAATGGGAGTCGGCATCTCCGATTGATGCTTGGCAATTCGTTGAGCCAAGGTGCCGTCACTGAAAGGCGGTTTTCCAGTGAGCAGAAAGTAGAGCGTGCACCCCAGACCGTAGATGTCCGCTCGGTGGTCAACTTGATGACTATTCAACGCCTGCTCGGGCGCCAAATAGTCGGCGGTCCCAAGCACATTCTCGTTGTTGGCAACCGTCAGCGATTCATCATCACCCGCGGCAACCAAAGCCAACCCCATGTCCAACAGCCTGATGCTGCCGCTTTTGTCGATTAACAAGTTGGCCGGTTTCACATCCCGGTGGATCACCCCTTTGGAGTGAGCATGTTCGAGCCCGCGTGCCGCCTGGGCGATCATATCGGCCGCGGTCGAAAAATCGCACGGTCCATCCCGTTTGACCAGTTGCTGCAGGTCGATTCCGTCGACGTACTCCATCACGATGTAGTGCACGTCGCCTTCGTTGTCGATATCGTAAGCCAGCACGATGTTGGGATGGTTCAACGAGGCGATCGCCTTGGCCTCGAGCTGGAAACGGGCCAAGTAGGTGGCGTCGCGCACTCGGCTCTTCGGCAGCACTTTGACCGCACGACGGTCTCCCATCCGCGTGTGCTCAGCCAGGTAGACGCTACTCATGCCACCGGTGCCAATGTGCCCGAGCAGCTTGTACTTGCCGAGAAAGAAGCCCTTGTATTTACCGGTCAGCAGTTTCTCGACATGCCACTCGGTCAGCAGACCTTGCTTGACAAACACCGCCGCCAACTTCTTGGGATCCTCGGGCAGTCGCCCGTTGAGCCGAGCACGGACCTTCTCCACAAGGCGTTGCTCCGCCTGCGGATCGACCAGGCCGCTCCGCGCGACCATGTCAAGAAAGCGTTCCGATGTCAGCTGATTCGTCATGGGCTGCCGGCCGTGACCCCATGGAGTTGTTGGCAAGGTTGTGAGAAGATACCAGCTTTGGGTTGGCTGGTTAAGCGTTTCGGTTCAATTCGAGCCTTGATCTTTCCAGTCGAAGCGTCTTCTTCAATTTAATCCTAATTCGAGTCGTATGCGACGTTATTCCGCCGTTCCGCGAAGGAGTTGGCGGCGAGTCGTGCGCTTTTTCGACGGATCATCCGGGTGAGCAGCGCCTACCACCCCGAAGCACGCATCGCAAAGTTGAATTCCCCGGCAAGCCCCGTAAGCGTCGCACTCGGCCTGATGGCCAAGTATTGGGACATCGGAAAAGTCAAAACCCGTTTGGGAACTTCCATCGGCATGCGTCGTGCCGCGTCGCTGCACCGGTTGTTTCTGATGCATCTCTGTGAGTCACTGTCGGTCATCAACGCTCACCGCGAGGTTTGCATGAGTCCGTCATCGCGGATGAAGGACTTCGATCGCGAATTGAATCAGCGTGGCTTGGCAGATTCCTGGCGAGTCGTACCGCAAGCCGATGGTGATCTGGGCAACCGCATCGTTCAATGGTTCGACTCGACCTTCTGCGACCAGAACCGCGAACCGACCCGAGCACTCCTGATTGGCGCTGATTGTCCCACGCTATCGGCAGGATTGATCACCGAGGCAAACGATTGCTTAGCGACTCACGATGTCGTGCTCGGTCCCGCGCTGGACGGTGGTTATTACCTAATCGGCATCTCCGCACCATGGCAACGACCCCGATTCCTTCCACTCTTTGAACGTATCGCTTGGAGCACGGAGAAAGTCTTAAACCAGACACGTCAGCGACTCGCCGAATCCGGCCTTTCATGGTACGAATTGGAGAGTCGAGAGGATGTTGACACACTCTCGGACCTCGACCGTTTGCGGATGCAGTTGCGGTCGAGTTCAAGCGACGACCATCGTTCCGTGGCGGCCGAACGCTTGCAGCGTCTACTGCGGTCCATTGACCAAATCATGAATGACGACTTCGATTCGGCAAATCCATCGAGGTGCCAGAGATGACGGCGACTCTTGAAAAGAGCCTCGTCATCGGTGGTGGCGTGATCGGATTAAGCATTGCTTGGAGACTCGCCCGCGAAGGGCGGCGCGTGCGATTGCTAGAACGCGATCGTGTTGGCCGCGCGACTTCCTGGGCGGGGGCTGGGATCTTACCGCCGGCGCGTTTGGAGGGAGCGACGGATCCTTTGGATCAACTCCGAGGTCTCAGCCACGAGTCGTTTCCTCTTTGGGTGAGCGAATTGGAGGATTTCACCGGAATCGAATGTGGACTGCGGCGATGCGGTGGCTGGTACCTTGCCGATACGCCCGGAGAACGGGCCGCGATGCTCGGGATGACCGGGTACTGGGATCAATTAGGCATTGAATGTGAAGCGGTTTCAAGTCAAGCACTATCGAAGCGGGAACCGGCGCTCGCCACATGGGCAAAGCGACACGATGACGCTTCCGCCTGGTGGGTACCGGATGAATACCAGTTGCGATCCCCGAGGTACCTCAGCGCGCTGCGGCAAGCTTGCCTTCAACAAGGTGTCGAGATCGACGAGGGTGTCGAGGTAACTGACGTGCGAGATCGAAGCGGAGCTGCGGAGGTTCGAGTTGGCAACCTTTGGTACGCGGCCAACGATGTCATTCTCTGCGGCGGTGCGTGGATCAGCCAAATCGCTCCCGGGATGAGGCTGGAAAGAAGCGTGATTCCAATCCGCGGTCAGATCTTGCTCCTGAAAACGGCTGAGTTGCTTTCGACGCGAGTGATCAACGTGGGCAATCGATATCTCGTCTGCCGGGACGACGGCCACGTATTGGTGGGATCTTGCGAGGAAGAAGTTGGTTTTCAACTTGGGACAACCGATACGATGATCGAGTCACTGCGAGGTTTCGCCAAATCCCTGATTCCCGATTTGGCGACGGCCGAGCAAGCGGGCTGCTGGTCCGGATTGAGGCCGATGACTTTCGATGGGTTTCCGATGATTGGACGAGTACCCGGAAGCCTAAGTATCTATGTTGCTGGCGGACATTATCGCAGCGGGCTGCACCTTTCGCCGGGCACCGCCATGGTGCTGACAGATCTGGTCCTCGGCCGGACACCAGTGGTTTCGCTGGAACCCTTTCGCGTCGGCAAACAACAGACCCCCTCCGACTCGCCGCTCTCCGGCATCCGCGCATGAACGAGCCTGATCCATCGGATGTAGATGACCTGCTGACACTCGATCCGCCGGGCAGGATCATCGTGGTTGGTGCCGGCCCACTCGGCATCGAAGCGGCGCTCTACGGCCGGTTTCTCGGTTACGACGTTTCGCTGATCGAAGCGGCCGAAGTCGGTCACTCGATGAGAGAGATGGCCGACTTGGACCTGAGTATCTTTCCCGACCGCTGCCTTTCGACTCTCGCCAGGGCGGCTCTCGATGCCCAACGCGAAGAATCGGTTGGGCAGACACTTCCATTGACCGTGGCCCAGTGGATCGACGACGCACTCATCCCGTTGACCGAAACGGATCTGCTACGAGGTCGGTTACTGGCACCCGTGCGGGTAACGCAGATTGTGACAGTGCCAGTCGAAGCCGACGAGGAAGAAGAGGTCGAAGAGTTGGACTCGATTCCGCCCGATTTCCGGCTGACCGTCATCGCGGAGGAGGGCCAGACCAGTTATCTCGACGCCGAAGCCGTGATCATCGCGGTTGGATGTCAGCTGCAGATTGAGTTGGGCTTTCCGCTGCCCGCACCGTATTTCTTCCGCATTGGTGCAGCAGCATCCGATGACTGGCAAGCGAGTCTGCTTAGCGGCCATCGCGAGATTGTCGCCGTTTACGCACAGCTTGCCGGCCGTGCGGATCTTGATCTCTACCGTCCGAAACGACTCTGAGTTGCTGCAACGATTCTGACGGTGCTGAGGGCCAGAACGATCTCGAAGCCTTTGCGGCGGCCCGTTTCTTTTTTGCCACGTCCGTCTCGTCGGCTCGACGTGATCTAGTTTTGTGTGGCGCTTGCTCGACGCTCCGCGTGGGGCGGATCGATTGGCGACACCCCATCGGCCACCCAAGTTTTGAGTTTCTACTGGGCTGATGGGAGATCAACGCGACGGGCAGGCGGCCTCGCGGATGGGGAACAGATGATCAAGCTAACCCGACTCGACGGTGAACAGTTCGTGCTCAATGCGGACCTGATCCGCTACGTCGAGCGTCGACCGGACACCTTCATCACCTTGACCAGTGGTGACCGGCTTGTTGTTGCCGAGTCGATGGACGAGGTCATTGAGCGGGCAGTCCATTACCAACAGCAAAAGCACTTTCTTCCCAAGCCTTCACCCGCGGTTCCGACGCGAGCCCTTGATTCCACACCATCAACCCAGACATCGACTCAGTAAGCCATGGACATTGCCAGCCTGATCGGGTTGATTCTCGCGGTCGGCCTCATCTTCGCGTCGATCGCGTTGGGAAAGGCACCGATGACGGCGTTCATCGACATCCCTTCGTTATTGATCGTGCTCGGTGGCGCTTCCGCCGCCGCGTTAATCTGTTTTCCGATCAGCAGCATGCTCCGCACTCCGGTGATCGCACTCAAGGTGCTCGTCAACAAGAGTGAGGATCGATTGGCGTTGATCAAACAAATCGTCGAATTGGCGGAAACGGCCCGCAGGGACGGCTTATTAGCGCTGGAGACGAAGGTACCGGAGATCGAAAACCCTCTGGTGCGAACGGGGATCCAGATGGCCGTGGACGGCAGTTCGCCCGAAGTCGTCGAAGAAGTCCTCCGCACCGAGGTTGAATCCATTGCAACGCGTCACCGCGAAGGCAAGAACATCATGGATCAACTCGGACGCTTCGCACCCGCTTACGGCATGATCGGCACGCTCATGGGATTGATCATGATGCTGCAGGATATGAGTGATCCGTCCGGCATCGGCGCTGGCATGGCCGTGGCATTGATCACGACGCTCTATGGTGCGATTGTTGCCAACGTCTTCTTCAGCCCGGCCGCCCAGAAACTCGGGTTGATCAGCCGCAACGAGATGATCAGTTTCGAAATCGCGATTCGTGGCGTGATGGCGATCCAATCCGGCGAAAGTCCGCGAGCGATCGGCCAGAAGCTCCGCACCTTTCTCCCTCCCAAGCAGCGTGAGACGGAGTAGGGCGGATGCACGAAGAAGCAGAACCGACTGGGATTCCCGAATGGGTGGTGACCTTCGGAGACATGATGAGCTTACTGCTGACCTTCTTCATCATGTTGGTCTCGCTGAGTGAGATCAAGGAAGAGGACACCTATCAGGCGTTGGTCGACTCCATGCAGCGTCAATTCGGGTACACGCGCACCGTGGATGCTTTGACACCGGGCGACTCGCGTCCTCGCAGGTCCGAGTACACGACACTGGCAACCACGGGTCGCGCCAAACGGAAAGACATCGCTCGAGGCGGAGTGCCCGACCAGGCCCCCAGCGGCGAGGACCCGACGGTTCGCATCGTTCGGCCGGGCCGAATGACCGCGGTGGGATCCGTCATCTTCTTCGAAATTGGTTCCGACGAGATCAGCCGCCAAGGCGAAGCCGTGATTGATGGTCTAGCGGCGCAACTTCGGGGCAAGCCGCAGAAAATCGAAGTTCGCGGGCATGTTTCACCCGAGTATGCCGCCCGCACGGTGGGAACCGACGAAGCAATCATGCTCGGTATCCGACGCGCCGCCGCTGTGCGAGGTCGCCTCGTTGAACTGGAAGGACTCAATCCCGAACGATTTCGGATCTCCTCGGCCGGCGACAGCGAACCGATGAGCCGAACCAATCGCGCGGTTTCGGTCGCTCGCAACCCTCGCGTCGAGGTGTTCATGCTCGATGAAACGGTCGACGACTTGCATGGCACCGCCGAAGAACGAAGCACAACCGTCATTCCAGTCGACCCATTGAAACGAGAGGAGCCGCGATGATGGCTGAAACGAAGAACTCGGACGAGATGAGCCCTGAGGACGCGTTGCCCGAGACCGGTGGACGTCCGATGGTCGTGGCTTTCGTGGGAATCGTCGTCCTGCTCGAAACCGCGATGTTCTTTTTCCTCGTTCCGAATGCCGAGGAAGTCAGCGCGCTGGCCGAAGCCCAACTGATTCGCTCGGTCCAATCAGGCGACCTCGCTGCTGAAGAACGAGCATCCAAGGAAAATGAGGTCCGCGAGTTCAAGTTAGGACTCTTTGGTGAAACGTTCAGTCCAATCGACACGGAACGGTCCTACCGCGTCGAAATCGACCTCTACGGACTCGTTCGCCTGAAGGATTACGAAATGATGGAAGCCGAATTCGCCGAAAAAAAGGGAAGGCTTCGTCACGAAATCCGCAGAAAAATTCGCAATAGCGAGCTTCGTGAGCTCAACGAGAACAATTTGGGCTTGCTGGAACGCCGCATTTTGACGACATGTAATCACCTCCTAAAGGACGACTTGCTGCTCGGCATCGGTTTTAGCAGCTACCAATTGATCGAACAGTAAGCCGCGCCGGTTGCACTGAGGTAGCAGTGTCACTGAGGTGGCGGTTGCCCTGAGATGGCAATTGCCCCGAGGTATCGGTTGCCCCACGGTGCGGGCAGGGAAATGTTGTTGACGGGAAATGTTGTTGACGGGAAACGTTGTTGTCGCGGCCAGAAAACAAACCGCGTGAAACATCTCGCCGAAAGTAGCCGTGCTGCAGGGAAAGGCCATTGGTGATGGATCCCAAGGATGAATTGAATCGGGAGGGTCTCGACAAGGCCGTCGAGACCAGATCACCGCGGGGCGATGCGACGTCCGCTTCGTCGGTTGCCGAGGGCCTCGACTCGGATGACATCGAGCAACTCCTCGATCAGGCCACCGAGTCGCTCGAACAGGCCGCTGGCGAGGAAGCCCCCAACGAGCCCGCAGCAACACCCTTTACGCTGGGCGACCTGAAACCGGAAGCCGATCGTCAAACCAGGCAACCAATCGACCTGCTGGGTGAGGTCGAGATGGATCTCCGCATTGAACTGGGACGCACCCTGATGCGACTGGACGAAGTCCTTCAGTTGCGCAGCGGCTCGGTTGTTGCCCTGGACAAGTTGGCAGGCGATCCTGTCGATGTTTATGTCAATGGTCGCTTGATTGCCCGCGGAGAAGTCTTGGTGATGAACGACAATTTCTGTATACGCGTCACGGAACTCGTCGGGGCGTGAGGGGGCAACTCCTGGCCTTCGACTCTCTCCTGAAGCAGTGGCAACTCAAGTCATCGGAGCCCGGCGATGAGATCGCTCCCCTACGCCATTCTCGTCTGCGCCTTGACGGCGTTCTGTCCCGCGGCGGCACAAAGCCAAAGCGGTTCGGCGGAGCTTTATGGAAAACCGCGTTCGATGTTGCGAGCCGGCGACGTGGAGCAATCGGCTGCAAAGATGGACACAGATCCACACCAGGGCTCCTTTCCCCTGCTGAATCCTCCCACGCAAACGTCACGCATCAATCGCGATTCCCCCGAACTTGGTCAGCGTGGCAAGATGATCGCCACGCCGACGATTACCGTTGCCAGCAGCCTGGCCGTCGTGCTCGGTTTGTTTGCCGCGCTGGTTTGGGGAAGCCGCCGTTTCGGTGGTGGCACGATCCAAAAGGGATCGCTCCCCAAAGAGGTCATGCAGCCGCTCGGTTCGACCGCGCTGGACGCGCGAACGCGTTTAACGATGCTTCGCTGCGGAAATCGGGTTCTTGTCTTGGCACAAAGTTCCGGCACGGCGCAAACTCTGTGCGAAATCACCGACCCAGAAGAAGTCCGACAATTGACCGCAGCCTGCGCAGGCACGTCCGGCAAGGACTTTTCAACCGCCTTGCGCTCGATCGAAAGAGAACCAATTAGCCGCGGTTACGTGGAATCCGATAGCGAACCGCGTCGGGTATCGCAGCGCGGCCGACTCTTTGCGTCCGCCTGACGACGAGCGAGTGTCCTGTTATCGTGCCCCATTACTCGGCGTTGAGCACACCGATGCGCCCAAGCCAGTCATGGCACAACTCGGGCCACTGTTTTGCACCTGGTATGTCTCGCGCCAAGCCGACTCCGTGCCGGCCCTTGGGGAAAACATGGAGCTCGGCTGGCACACCGTGCTCGAGACAAGCCCGATAGTAGAGCAAGCTGTTTTCCGCCGGCACGGGTTCGTCCTCGGCGGTATGGAACAGGAAGGTAGGTGGAGTTTTGGGGCTGACTTGACGCTCGTTGGACAAGCTTTCGATCAGCTCGGGATCCGGGTTTTCACCGAGCAGATTTCGTTGGCTACCTCGGTGCGTGTGCGATTGGTCAAAGACGATCACCGGATAACAAAGGATGGCGAAATCCGGACGTGACGAAACACGCGAGATCAGGTCTTTTGCTTTTCGATCGGGTTTCACGAAGTGCGTCGACACGGTCGAACACAAGTGACCTCCCGCGGAAAAGCCGATCACACCGATTCGGTTCGGATCGATATTCCACTCGCGGCTCCTTGCTCGCAGCGTCTGAATCGCGCGCTGCGCATCGAGCATCGGATAGGGATGACCATAGCCCTCGCCTCCGTTTCCTTTGCCGCGGTGCCGGTAGGTGCAGATTGCGGAGGTGATTCCGAGCGACTCAAACCACTCGGCGAACTGATAGCCTTCGTGATCGATCGCATGCGTCTGGTAGCCTCCGCCAGGAAGAATCACAACGGCGGCCGTCGGTCGATCGGACACCACGCGCGTGAGTATCAATTCGGGTTGATCGCCAGGCTGAGTCGACGCTGCCTCGGGCGCTCCCGGCGCTCCGTCGGGCCAAAGTGGCATCGTCTGCCGAACGGGGGACTCGGCGAAACCGAGGGCACAAGCGAAAAGAGGAAACGCGATGACGGCGAGGAAAGCCGAGTGAATTCGCATTGAAAGTCCTGTTGTCGGCGAAGGATCGGG
>JARFQX010000491.1 GCA_029287555.1 Rubripirellula sp.
AAGTCATGATCGGGATCGCCGCGGAAGTGCAGAAGAAGCAGCCACCCAGATTGGTTGTCACCACCTCCATGAATTGCTCGTCGGTCATCCGAGGCAACATCGAATCACGAGTGATGCCCGCATTGTTGACCAGAACGTCCAGGTGGGTGAATTCATCGGCGACTCGCTGGACCATCGCTCGCGCCTCTTTCGGATCACCGATGTTCGCTTTCGCGAGAATACAAGTTCCCCCGGCACCATTGATTTCGTCAGCGACCTCTTGCGCCTTGGCCTCATTACTGGCGAAGTTGATCGCTACCCTTGCGCCCTCACGGGCCAATTCCAACGCGATCGCTCGCCCAATTCCTCGTGACCCGCCCGTGATCAGTGCGGTTCTTCCGTCGACCCTTCCCATCTCTCGTTCTCCCGGTTTGTTTTTTTGTGATTCAGCACTGTTTCGAAGCTGCCTGGATTGCAGCTCGGCTGCTTAGATGTGTTCGAAGATGGCTGCGATGCCTTGCCCACCACCGATGCACATTGTTACCAGTGCACGTTTCTTTCCGGTGCGGTTCAATTCGTACAACGCTTTGATGACAAGAATCGCGCCGGTTGCTCCGATCGGATGTCCGAGCGAAATCCCGCTGCCATTCGGATTGGTGCGATCCATCGGCAGTTCCAATTCCCTCGCTACCGCAATCGCTTGCGCCGCGAAGGCTTCATTCACTTCAAAGACATCGATGTCATCGAGTCCAAAGCCAGTCTTGTCGAGCAACTTGCGCACCGCCGGGACGGGGCCAATTCCCATTTATTTGGGATCCACACCTGCGTAAGCATAATCGACCATCTTGCCCATCGGCTTGATGCCGTGGTTTTCCGCATACTCTCGATCCGCCAAGACGACTGCCGCGGCCGCATCGTTAATGCTTGAAGCATTGCCAGGGGTCACGGATCCTTCTCGATCAAAGACGGTGGGCAATCTTCCTAGCTTTTCCGTTGTGACGCCGTATCGCACGGTCTCGTCGACCTCAAATGGAACGACGTCACGCTTGACTTTGATATCGATCGGGACAATCTGCGCCTTGAAGTAACCGTGATCGATCGCGGCACCGGCTCGTCGGTGACTCTCAACGGCCAATTCATCCTGATCTTGGCGCGACACACCGTACTTCTTGGCGACGTTCTCTGCCGTGACTCCCATGTGACAGTCGTCAAACGGATCACTGAGAGCCCCCACCATCATGTCGACCAGGGTTGTATCATTCATCCGCGCACCAAATCGCATCGCGGCCGAACTGTAAGGAGACCGGCTCATGTTCTCGGCCCCACCGCCGACGGCCACATCGGCATCACCCAACATGATCGCCTGGCCCGCTGTAATAATGGCTTGCAATCCACTTCCGCACAGCCGATTGAGTGTCAGCGCCGGGACCTCATGGGGAAGACCGCCATTGATCGCGGCCACTCGAGAAAGGTAATGATCATGGGCATCGGTATGGATGATGTTTCCAAATACGACATGTCCTACATCGTCCGGTTTTGCACCAGAGCGTTTCATCGCCTCCTTGACGCACTTCGCCGCCATGACACTCGGGGGAATATCTTTCAAACTGCCGCCGTATCCTCCGATGGGCGTTCGCACGCCACTGAGAACCACCACTTCACGCGTCATCTCGTTGTCTCTCCCTTTCAACACGTTGAAAATTCGGCAGCCTGATGTGTCGCAACGGTGCGTCGCTCCGGCCGCCAGCGCGCCGCTCGTAAGAAGCGTCTCGTAACTGGACGATGGCGATTGTTTGCAAACGCTATACCAATGCACGAGGATGCGGGTTGCCGGGGGGACCGATCAGCGTGCTGCGGACGCGCAATAAGGCGCAGGCAATCGTGTTTGAATTCTCCGCGAAGGCGATCTTGAGGCCGTGCGAATTCAACCTGACTGTGCGGAAGCGCGCGATATTGCACGCAGATTGTCACGCTCGTGCTACATCGCGCATAACATGAGATTGACCATGCGAACGGCGGTGCACACAGCAAGGCAACCGCAACGCGGCAAGACGGGGCTTCGAACCGATCCCACCAAACCACACGCCGAGGCGTTTTACAAGCCAGATGAAGCACTGCTGTAAGGTTTCAAAGGGTGGGCGGAAACGCGTGCCGAAGTGCGCATCTGCACACGTTTCCAATCGTCCAAGCGATGGAATTGTCTTCCTTTTGCAGAAAACACCCAACGGTACGATTTTTGCACCCCCAGACCGATTGCTGTGATTGCAGCATTATGGTGTTCCAAGGAGCATTTCTTTCCTTGGAATGGAACGCTCACCCGATTTGGAGGCTGTCCCGTGTCCGACACAAACAGCAACGTTCTCAATTTGATGCTTGACGGCGTTCGTCAGGCGACGGAAGCCAACCTGAGGTTACAGCAGGATCTCCTACGCGGCTGGACACGTTACTGGCCCGGCTTCACAGGCCGGCCAGTCGGACAGTCGGTCGATGGTGAAAACGGAATCCGAAACCGGATGAACGCCGGCTTCCTTCGCGCCGCGAAGGCTCAACGTGATCTAGCGATGCAGCAGTACGATAGCGCCCTCGCCGCGTTTGACTCTGCTTTGGGCATTGCTGAAGACGACGGCGCGACCGCTGCTCCGCCGGTGCCGGCGGCGGGGGTTCAACCCGAAGTGGCTGCAGTGAAGAC
>JARFQX010000495.1 GCA_029287555.1 Rubripirellula sp.
AGACGCAATACGAGATTAGGTCGTTGGTCTCGTGGGCTCGGAGATGTGTATAAGAGACAGACCGTGGGCCATGATCCGGTCGAGTGCTTCTACGTGATTAATCTACCCGTCCGCATCGGCATCAAGTGACAAGTCATCCGAGGATCGGTCATCAACAGCCAGCCGCAAATCAAGGATATGCACCTGACTGTCGTTGGCCACACCAAATGTCTGCCCAGCATCACCAATGTTCACCTGAGTCGATCCGACTCCGGTCACGACGGCCACCATGAGGCCGAAGGAATCGATGATATCGACCAGAGACGCGTCACCGGTATGGTCGCCGCCAGCGTCGAAGCGAAGTTCCACAAAGGTTTGCTTCGTGATGTCGTTCGCGAAAGCCGACACCATCACCTGAGCGTCAAGCTTGCGCGGACTAGCGAATACCGATCGGCCGTTTCGTTTGTCATATCCTGATAGAGGCCGGAGACGTCAGTGCTGGTGATGTCGTCGCCGCCAATGCCATCCCCATTCCCGTTTGCGAAGCTACCGTACGTATCCAGGAAGGTATCCGCGAGATAAGTCGCCAGCATCGTCGAGTCCGGGCTGCCGTTGAGGGACGCCTGCAGCTCCTGGCCGTTGTGATTCTGCCAGAAACTACACGCCGCTGTCTGCACTGTGGACACTTCCTCCGCATCGCCCGCCGACACTTGCCAATCTCTTACTTCATCTCCACTTTGACCGTTCGGATCGTTCCGTCGAATTCGAACGGGCGCTTTTCCGCGTAGTCGAGTGAGACGGTTGCTCCCAGGTCAACTCCAACGTCAAAGCTCTCACTGGCGGTGAAGGCGGCGGGCACCGTTCGTTTCAGCTCGGCTTTACCAACTTCCTGGCCATCGACTAGCAGAGTGGCCGTTCCTGATTTCCCTGGCCCCACGATGTCGGTGACCACTTCGATTTTGTGTTTGCCAGGCGCAATGGTGTCCGTGCTGCTGGCCGCGTACTGCTCGATGATCAGCATGTTGTAAAGGTATTTCAACTTGCCATCTTCCATGTACAACGTCACTCCGCCGCTCGAGCCGCCAACGGCGTACAGGACACCATTGGCATTTTCAGGGACGTCGAGGTCAATGGTGACATGATTGCTTTCGCGTCCCACGCCAGGTGCCGTGAATTCCGGCATTCGACGTGTGTTGGCTGTGAAGGTCCATTTGGTATAAGGCGTCTTGATCCGATCTTCGGGATGCAATCGCAGCCAGTTGCCGGCGCCGATTGGGAAGTCCTTGTTGGCTTCCGCAATCTCCATGAACTCGGCCTTCAGCTCGGCAAGCTTCTCAGGCATCGAGGCTGCAAGGTTGTTGGCCTGTGAAAAGTCTTCGTCCAGGTTGTAGAGCTCCCACTCGTCAGTTGCAGAATCCCATTTCTTGATCCGAGGCACCGATGCAGGTGAGTCCCACGGGATGAACGGACCGAACGTGCAGGCCATCCAGCCATTTTTGTAGATGGCTCGGCTGCCGTTGTTGTCAAAGAACTGCGTGGTGCGTTGCGACGGTGCATCAGCGTCTTCGAACGTGTAAGCGAAGCTGGTACCGTCGATCGGCATCTGCTCGTAGCCGTTGACCACCGTTGGAGGAGTAATGTCGAGGATTTCATAAAGCGTTGGAGCGATGTCGATCACATGGTGGAACTGCGAGCGAACCTCTGCACTTGGCTTAATCTTCTTTGGCCACGAGATGACCATCGGGTTGCGAGTCCCGCCGAAATACGAAGCCAACAACTTGGTGCCTTTGAACGGCGTGCTGCCAGCCCAGGCCCAACCGGCGTGATACATATTGTCCGTCTTCGGCGTGCCCAATGCGTCGAGTCCGCCAAGTCGATCAAGAGCCGCAAGCTGTTGTTCAACGGTGTTGGGGATGTTGTTCTGGGCCAGCAGTTCACTGATGGAACCTCGTTGGCCTTCCGAGCTGGAGCCGTTGTCGCCCCAGATGTAGAGGATCAACGTGTTGTCCTTCAGTCCGCGACTCTCCAGCCCATCGACCAGCCGTCCCACTTGCACATCGGTGTGTTCAGTAAAGCCCGCGTAGAGCTCCATCAAACGGCGTTGAAAGGCATGCTGAGCTTCAGGAATACTGTCCCACGAATCGAGCGTTTCGTCGCGATCCGTCAACTTGGTGTCCGGCGGGATGATACCCATTTCGATCTGTCGCTTGTGAACGCGCTTGCGGTAAGCGTCCCAGCCGTCGTCGAACTTGCCTTTGTACTTGTCAGCCCACTCAGGAAAAATGTGGTGTGGGCCGTGAACAGCGCCGGGCGCCCAGTACATCAAGAACGGCTTGTCCGGTGCATACGCTTGACGATCATCCAGCCAGGTGAGCGCCTGATCGACCATGTCTTCGGTCAAGTGATAGGTTTCGTCATGGGGCGGTTCGATGTGATCGTAGTTCTTGACTAGCCGTGGTTCCCACTGAGACGTTTCGCCTGCAAGGAAACCGTAGAAGTGATCGAAACCGTAGCCAGTGGGCCAGCGATCTTTGGGGCCAATCGCCGTGGTTTCTGTCGCCGGAGTGTTGTGCCACTTTCCGAACGCAGAGGTCGCGTACCCATAGTGCCGCAGCACTTCTGCAATGGTTGCGGCTTCTTTGGGAATGATGCCCGTGTAACCATCGAAGGCCACGGCACGTTCCGCAATCGTTCCACTGCCAACACGCGTGTGATTTCGCCCGGTGAGCAGACAGGCACGGGTTGGAGAGCAGATCGATGTCGTGTGAAACGCGTTGTAGCGGAGCCCTTCCTTAGCCAAACGGGAAAAGGTTGGGGTGTGAACTTCGCCACCGAAGGTTTCCGACACGCCGAATCCAGTATCGTCCAGCATCACGATCAGGATATTGGGCGCATCTTCGGACAATCGCTGCGGCTGCTCAGGCCACTGCATCTTAGAATCCTGCAGCCGCGGCTTTACGACGCTGTCCATCGGAGTCGGCGGGACAGGCAAGACGTCCTGGGCATATCCCTGGGGAACGGCAATCAGGGTAACAGCCAACAAGGCTGCCGAGTACTTTAATGCCACCTGAGTGGCAATACGGAATGATTTCATGGTTAGGTTCTCTTTGGTGAACTGTCGAAATCCGAACCTACTTCGCAGGCGTTGGTTCGGGAAAGGTCCAGTTGCCGTCCAGGACTTCCTGTTTGGGTTGGTAAAGGCGGACGAGATACTGCCAGCCCTCCATGATGTGAAGGTAGTTGGGCTGACCGGGATCGCCACCGAAGTGGATGGTGATATTGCCGTCCGCGTCAGGCTTGGCGTTGCGATCATTGATGACGTAGGCATTCTCATTGTTTTTGACGAAATAGCCCTTTTCGTTATAAACACAGATCGACCAGAACCCTTCGACCGGGACGTCTTTCACTGTCAGGCAATGGGGAGTCTTTCCGTCGTTGGCGGCGGGTGATCCGGGAAAGTAAACGGAGGCTTCCGGCGGATTCCCACCCCAGCCGACAGCGGTGCCGATGAGGTGGTTGATCGGATCGATATCGTCTTCGTCGCCAAAACGCCCTTTGGTCGAGGATGTGTAACTTCCCAGCTCGGTGAGTGCCGCCCGGATTGCTTTCAACTGCTCTTGATCCCAATCGGGAATTTCGAAGCTCCCGACAGCTTCTTGTTTGAAGGTGAGGCCGTCCTGTGCGGCGTGTGCAGCCTTCAGGTCTTCCGGGTCATCAGCATCGACCAGCGTTCGAAAGACAACCATGGCGTAACGGCTCCCGACGGTGTCCAGATCCAGCACGAACTCTCCGGAGCCATGTTCGATCATCTTGACATAGTGATCCTGATTGATCACGAGCATCGACTGGAATCGCCCCCCGGTTTCAGGTTTGGTGACGGTGAGCGGACTGGTGACATCAAAGACCCCTCCTGAATAGAGAGTGTCTCGATTCATTTTCACAATGTCCTGTTCGTCGATCGGCGTGATTTTCCTTATCTTCAGAAATTTACCGAAGCCACCTTTCTTCACGTAGTTGGCAAAATATTTGTCGGTCTCAGCCCGTGCGAAATTCAACGGAGTGACTTGCTCGGCTGACGCGTAGCCGACCACGGACAAGAGCATGGGTAAGATAGGAGTAAAGTGTTTCATGATTCTGGTTCATTTCTCTGTGTTTAGGTCAATTTCAGATCCGTTTGGCAGCGGGGCAGATGTTGGCAGCAAGGTTGGTTGCCTTTACTCGTCTTTCACCTCGGCCTTTGGGAAGTTCCAGGTTCCGTCAAGTATCTCATCCCGCGGTCGATAGAGTCGCACCATGTAACTCCACCCCTGCATGATGCGGAGATCATTCGGTGCTTCCGGGTCGCCGCCGAAATGGATGGTTACTGTGCCGTCCTTCGCGCGTTGCGCGGAAATGTTGTTTAGCGAAGCTTGTTCACCCGGCGCTTCGAAGAATCCGTCCTTGTTGTAAACAATGACTGACCAGAAGCCGTCGACCGGGACATCCTTCACTATCAGAACGTGTGGCGTTTCTCCGTCATTCTTCTCCGGCGGAACATTGAGATAGATCGCGTCTTCTCTCTAGTTTCCCCCGAAGCCGCCTGCCGTTCCGATCAAGTGCCGCACCGGGTCATCCTC
>JARFQX010000607.1 GCA_029287555.1 Rubripirellula sp.
GTGCTGATTTGATTCAATCCGAACTGGTCGATCATGCTAATCGGCTGGGAATGCTCGTGCGGGTCCAGTTCGTAAACCAAGAATCCGGCTTGACGATGAGACGCCGCGAAATGCTCGTCGTGATGCCATTCCTCCGCCGCCACACAAAGAAACCGGGGCGTGCCGATCGTCCGTTTTGCCGGCCCGGCCGACTCACTCAACTCGACGTCGACCTCGCGAGATGGGGCGTCCACGACGCGGTATGCCTTATAATGGTCCAATCCTTCAGGGATCTCGGACGGAGGCCCGGAGGTGATCCTCTGGGCGGGTGACAAAAAGTACTCGGCCGATTCGATCGTCAGCGGTGCAGGATCGCCGCCCCTGATCAGATCCAGAACGGCTACCTTCCGAGAGCCTTCCGGCTTGCCATCGACAATTTTGTACCAGGCAAGATAAGCCTTCTCTTCTTTGGCCGCTCGCCCCATCCCACCTACCGAGAGCGCGAAGTAGTAGGGGCCCGATAGTTGAGTCTCCACCCGCTGGTCATCGAAAAGACTTTGCAACTGAACTCCATGTTCAATCAAATTCGAGGGCTCGCCCTGAACGACTTCCAGGAACTCAGCCGGAGAGTGTGCCTGGACTGGCGCACCATTCACTGCAAGCGGTATCAAGCATACGAGAATGAAGCGATTGATCATGGCGGTGAAACTCATGCCGGGGTTGTCGCGTTAAGCTGCCTTGGTCGGACTTAATCGTGCCGATCGTCGTCAATCGGCAGCTCACCAATAAGAAATCGCCAGCCACGCAAAGTGGCTGGCGATGATGCATCTTCAACGAGGGTCTAAAACGCCCAAGTTAGTTGCCTGCTTTCTTTTCCGGGGGAAGAATCACCTTGTCGATGACGTGGATCACCCCGTTCAAACTCTTCACATCGGTCTTCACGACGTTGGCTCCGTTAACCTTCACCTTGCCACCGTCGACCTTGATACGAACGTTCTTGCCCTGGACTGTTTTCGCCCTTTCCAGCTTCACGACATCCTTCGCCATGACGGCACCTGGTACGACGTGATAGGTCAGAATGCTGACGAGCTTATCTTTGTTCTCGGGCTTGAGCAGCTCCTCGAGCGTGCCTTCCGGAAGTTTAGCGAAGGCTTCGTCTGTGGGGGCGAACACGGTGAAAGGACCGCCCTTGGAGAGTGTGTCGACCAAGTCAGCCGCCTTCACTGCAGCAACGAGGGTCTTAAAGCCCTCAATATTCGACGCGTTCTCGACGATCGATTTGTCGCAGGTACCGCAACCGGCCTGCACGTTCTGGATGCCAAAGGAAAAGGCGACGACAAGCGTCATCGCGAGGGCTTGGACGTACTTCATTTCTTCTACCTTCAAAAAGTGTTCTGGTTCGCGACAAACCCACGATGCCTTGATCATTGCCGCAAAAGCGGGCGGCATACCGGGGCTTGTGAAAGAGCGGTGCATGACCGCGAGATCATTGTTGTAACAAGGCAACCGTCTCTGGGGACAAGATTTCTCCAAATTCGCCCAAGAATCGGTGAAACGACCCAAAAAAAACATGGTCTTCGCATCGGCCTAGTTCGACACATCGTCGAAGCAAAAATCGTACCAGCCCAACCTCTGGCTCATGCCGGCATGGGCAAGACCAGCGGATGCATCGAGCCTGTACGCCGAGCCGTTTGCCGAGGCTGGTTCTACATCAAAATTGCGAATCAAAGAACTGCGGACGGTTAATGACTGCTTGGGTCAATCTTCATGGTGATGACCGCCGCATGGGACCGCAGCTCGCGCGAACATTGTCAGCTCGCAATAGTTCCCTGCAAGTCGTCCATGGGTGGACTCGCGCGAGGTGTCAATTCGTCGACTAAGCGGGAGCAAAGAAGGAAAGAAGTGAGGCGGTCGAGCGTGGGTTTCAGCGATGCGGAAACCGGAGCTAATATGCAGGTTGTCTGGTTCAAACGTGATCTCCGCGTTGATGACCACTGGCCGCTCGCCAAGGCAGCTGCGGCGGGTCCGTGTTTGTGTCTTTACGTTTACGAGCCGGAGATCATTCATTCGGAGGAGTTCGACGCGTCTCATCTGCAGTTCATCAATGAGTCGCTCGGGGAGCTAGACAGTCGCTTGCGGGATCTGGGTGGTAGCCTGACGCTCCGGGTCGGTTCGATGCCGGACGTTTTGTCGGCACTGCATTCGGATCACGGAATCGCTGCTCTTTGGAGTCACGAAGAAACCGGCAACAAGATTTCCTACGATCGCGACACGCGCGTGGCCGCCTGGGTCAAGCAGCACGGCATTCCTTGGAATGAGACTCCGCAAAACGGCGTCGTTCGTCGACTGAAGTCTCGAGATGGTTGGTCGAAGCAGCGTAACACGTTCTTGAAACAGCCGATGGCTGACGCTCCGACCAAGTTAACCCATCCGGCCAGCGTTGCCTCGGGACGCCTGCACACTCCGAGAGATCTCGGGCTCTCAAGCACCATGAAGAGCGAGCTTCAGCAAGGTGGTGAAAAAACAGCCACGGAGACATTGCGAACGTTCCTGTTTGAACGGGGCCAGAGCTACAGCGGTGAGATGTCCAGCCCGGTTACGGCAGCAGATTCATGCAGTCGTCTCAGTCCCTACCTTGCTTGGGGCTGCATATCGATGAAGCGAGTCACCCATGAACTTCGCGATCGGCAACGGCACTTGCGAGAACTCAAAGCTACAGGTGAACCGATTGGGGGTTGGCTCAAGTCACTTCGCGCCTTTGAGTCAAGATTGAGCTGGCATTGTCATTTCATGCAGAAGCTCGAAGACGAGCCATCGATCGAATTCGAAAACATGAGCCGAGTCTACGACGGGCTTCGCGAAGACGAATTCGATCAAAACCGTTTCGACGCCTGGTGTGAAGGACAGACAGGCTACCCGATGGTCGATGCTTGCATGCGGGCGCTGCACGAGCACAGCTGGATCAACTTTCGGATGCGAGCGATGCTCGTTTCGTTTGCGTCCTATCACCTCTGGTTGCACTGGCGACCCACAGCCGTCTATCTAGCCAGGCACTTTCTTGACTTCGAGCCAGGCATTCACTTCTCACAGTTTCAGATGCAATCTGGCACAACTGGGATCAATACGGTTCGTATTTACTCGCCGATCAAGCAGGTGAAGGACCAAGATCCGACCGGGAAATTCATCCGGCAATACGTTCCGGAGTTGGCGGCGGTACCAGATGAGCATATTGCTGAACCACATAAAATGACTCTGTCGCAGCAGTCAAAAGCCGGCTGTCTGATTGGAACGAACTACCCGTCGCCCATCGTTGAGCATTCTGTCGCATACAAGGCAGCTCGCCAGCGCATGTACGCAGTTCGCAGAAAAGACGAGGCAAAATCAGAGGCCAAGCGAGTCGTTGAAAAACACGGCAGCCGCAAACCGACAACAAAGAAACCCACGCCTACGAAAACTCGCCAAAGGAAATCCAGCACATCATGAGTCAAAAGAACTACGTCGTCATCGGTGGAAGTCACGGCATCGGTTTGGGCATTGTCGAACGTTTGGCATCGGGTGGTGACAACGTTACCGTGGTTTCGCGGACTATCGGCGGCCTTTCGGAACTACCGC
>JARFQX010000646.1 GCA_029287555.1 Rubripirellula sp.
GACGGTTGGGCAAACGCTAGATCCTAGGCTGTCCTTGCAAGGGACAACCACCGTTTATGACCCGGGGATCATCGCTGCGGGCGCTGGCGGAACCGAAGCGGCGTTGGCCGCTTTCGACGCCCAGTATGTCCAGCAACTCAATTGGTTCAACGCGGATGCCCCGAACAATCAGAGGGGGGGCCTCTTCGGTCAGCCCGGCGTCTTTCGGTCGAAGTCCGCAGCCTTCAACGCGGAACTGAGAAAGGTCAACGCCACCGGTGGCAGCTTCGCGCTGCGGCACGTTGTCAACTACGACCGCAACAACCGATTGCAAGGTATCAACCCAGCGACGGGTCAACCGCTTCGCCTGTTTAACAGCACGTTCACCGGGTGGCTCGAAGCCGAGTGGCGGCAGCCGTTGCTGCAAGGAGCCGGTGTCACATACAACCGAATCGCTGGACCAAACTCACCCGTTGGTCAATACAACGGCGTGATGATCGCGCGGATCAACGAAGACGTTTCGCTCGCCGACTTCGAGAACGCGGTCATTCAACTGGTATCGGACGTCGAGCAAGCCTATTGGGATTTGGTGACCGCCTACCGTGTACTCGACACGGCCGTCAACGCTCGTTTGGCTGCCCTGCAAACGTGGCAAGTCCAGAAGGCAAGGTTGGAGGTCGGGACGGGTCGCGCGGACGATGAAGCGCAGGCACGATCTCAGTACTTCCAATTTGATGCTCAAGTCAAAGAGGCGTTGGCAGGGCGCCAAGGTCTCTACGACGCGGAACAGGATCTTCGATACCTGATCGGATACGTCGCGACCGATGGGCGTTTGATCCGGCCGACGACCGCGCCGACCGACGTCAAAGTTGTCTTCGATTGGCAAAGTGCGCTCGCTCAGGCGCTCGAACGACGGGTTGAGATCCGCCGCCAACGCCTGGAAGTTCGGCGACGGGAACTGGAACTGCTCGCCGCCAAGCTGAACTTCCGGCCCAGGCTCGATTTTCTCGGTTTGTATCGCTTCCGTGGTCTCGGTGACAACTTGATCGGTGGTGGTGATGGTCGGCTTGATAACCTCTACGCTGAGATTACCAACGGCGATTTCCAGGAGTGGCAGGCCGGCATCGAGATGAATTTCCCCATCGGTTTTCGACTTGCCGGTGTGGCCATTGCCCAGGCCAAGTTGAATGTCCGGCGCGAGCGGGCGGTTCTCGCGGAGTCCGAGTACCTCGCCAGTCACAACTTGTCGATCGCCGCGCGCGAAATCGATCGCAGTCATGAATTGTTGGAAACCAACTACAATCGGCTGTTGTCGGACTTGAATCAGGTGGACGTGTTGCGGATTCGTTACGAACAGGGAAGTGATAACATTAACTTCCTGTTGCAGGCCCAGCGTCAGCTGGTAACCAGTGCCACGGACTTCTACCGGTCGCTCTCGGAATATAATTTGGCGATTCGCGATTTCCATCGCGAGAAGGGATCGCTGCTGGCGTACAACAATGTGCAGTTGGCGGAGGGGCCGTGGGCCGCCGGCGCCAACTACGACGCCTACCAAGTCGGACGCTTCTTGCATCCGCATCCGCATCCAGAGAAGCTGTGCGCGCCGCGTCCCATCTCGTGCGGTCCGTTTGATCCCTCGGCGGCGCAGGATACCTCCGGAGCCGCCGGTGCCGGTATGTCGACCGATCCCTATCCGGTGATGGTGCCCTTGCAAGACAATGCCGCCGGAATGATCGAACCCGACCCGCTTCCCGAGGCCGACCTCGCACCGGTTGTTCCGCCAGGACAAATCGATCCTCCGCAACCGCAGCCGCCGGAGATTTGACCCACTTCGATCGCCCGCGTCCGGGTTGACCGTGGGGGTGGAGTCGCCGATTTCCCGAAGCGGTCGTCCTGCCTGCGCGATTGTAGAACAGTGCCGAAAATCTCGTGCTCGTGCTCAGCGAAGCTCGTCATCGAAATGGATGGTGAGTATCGCGTCAATTAATTCGAGTACGAACACCGTCGCGAGCGACTTAGCACGAGCACGACTTGCCATTCACTATTGCGCATTCTTATTTACGGGCCGCGTTGCTCGTAGCGCACTCGGTAAACCGGGATCTGGTTCTTGCGGCTGCGACGCTCAAAGTGGGTGCGGTAATCGAGATCGTGTTCGGCTTCGATCTCTTCTTCGGGAATCGGCACGCCAAGTTCGGGCGAGATCTCCGCGATCAACTCAACGGTTTGCTCAAAGTAGTCCAGCACGTCGGTCCAAAAATGGAAGCGACCGCCGCTTTTCAGGACGCGAGAGATGTTACGGATGCTCTTTGGGTTGAGCACGCGCCGTTTGCGATGTTTCTTCTTCCACCACGGATCCGGGAAGTAAACGTGGACCGCTTCGAGGCTCGATGATTCGATTCGGCCGTCCAACAACGGTTCGGCGTTACCGCAAATCATCAGTGCGTTCTCGACTTTGGCCCGCGCCAGCCTCGCCGCGGCGTGGCTGGCGTACTTGGCGACGATTTCGATTCCGACAAAGTTGTGGCCGGGGTTCGACTCCGCCGCGTTGGCCAGAAACAGTCCCTTGCCCGAGCCGATTTCGATCTCCAGTGGTTTTCCGTTTCCGAAGAGCGATTCACTACTGAGCCGACCGGGCAGCGATTCAACCTCGCGCAGCATCGGACTCAAGTCCAATTGGGGCGGCGGACGACGGAGGGGGCTGCGGGGCATGATGCTCGTTGGGCAGAGGGGCGTGTGGGGGAACGTTCGAACTCGGCAGTGGCGCTTTCGCCCGAGCCATCGGAAAATCGTAACCCGACGCGTCAGTTTTGAAGTTGCGCTTTTTGATTTAGGGGCAACGCCCCGTTCATTTGCCTAGCCCAGTCCAACGGGCTGGGTATGCGAAAACACGACAAGATCCTAGGGCCAACGGCCCGGCCATT
>JARFQX010000677.1 GCA_029287555.1 Rubripirellula sp.
CTATCTGCCTCTGAATACTAAAGATCTCGCCTACTCAACTCACGTATCCGCAACTATGCGGCCGTGCAGGATTCGCGGAACCTCGAACCGTAATAGTGCAAGCTATCGACTGCCTAAACGTCACCGGCACTCACCCGATGAAGCACTTCGCATTTCCACGAGCATATCGGCTGCCAATGCTCGAACGAAAGAAGCCTCAACGTCGACGCGGCAAGAAAGAAGATCCATCGCGCACCGCACGATGAGGGATTTGCCGCTGCCAATTGGCAGGTGGCGACCAAACGGAAGTCACCAACGGGTCATGCGTTGTCGCCTTCGGTGGAGGTACCAGTGTCTACAAGCGATTTCATGCCCCATCGCCAACCCGTGATCTCCGGCATGTCGTCACCGTGCTTGTTGATGTACTGCTTATGCTCGATGTGCTTCTCATGGATAGCCTGTTTGAAATAGGCAGCCCGTGCGCCGAGTTGGGGAAGGCGATCGATCACGTCCTCGACCAGGTGAAAACGGTCCAGATCGTTCAGCACGACCATGTCGAAGGGAGTCGTCGTGGTTCCCTCTTCTTTGTAACCACGAACATGCAGGTTCTTGTGATTCGTGCGACGGTAAGTTAGCCGATGAATTAGCCAGGGATAACCGTGAAACGCGAAGATGATCGGCTTATCCTTCGTAAAAAAGGCGTCAAAGTCTCGGTCCGACAGGCCATGTGGGTGCTCGTGCGGCGATTGCAGTGTCATGAGGTCGACGACGTTGACGACACGTACTTTCAGCTCGGGCAAATGCTGCTTAAGAAGATCGACGGCTGCCAGGGTTTCCAACGTCGGTACGTCACCGCAACAAGCCATCACGACGTCGGGTTCGCTGCCCCTGTCGCTGCTGGCCCAGTCCCAGATTCCGATACCGGCGGAGCAATGTTTTACCGCCTGGTCCATCGTCAACCACTGCGGGGACGGCTGTTTCCCCGCGACCACGACATTTACGTAGTTACGACTGCGTAGGCAGTGGTCGGTAACGGAAAGCAGCGTGTTAGCGTCCGGCGGAAGATAAACTCGCACCACGTCGGCTTTCTTATTGACCACATGATCGATGAATCCGGGGTCCTGATGACTGAAACCATTGTGGTCTTGCCGCCAGACGTGCGAACTGAGCAAGTAGTTCAGAGAGGCGATCGGGCGCCTCCAAGGTATTTCATTGCAGACTTTGAGCCATTTGGCGTGCTGGTTCAACATGGAGTCGATGATGTGGATGAACGCCTCGTAGCACGAGAAAAAGCCATGTCGGCCGGTCAATAGATAGCCTTCCAACCAGCCCTGGCATTGGTGTTCGCTCAGCACCTCCATCACACGGCCGTTCGGATCGAGATGGTCATCTTCCGGATAGATATCAGCCATATAACAGCGGTTAGTAACGGTGAGAACGTCCTGCCAGCGATTGGAGTTGTTTTCGTCCGGGCTGAACAATCGAAAGTTGTTGCTGGCCAGATTTTCTTTCATTACGTCGCGTAGGAATGTTCCCATAACGCGCGTCGCCTCGACGTATTTCGTGCCCGGCGACGGAACATCGACCGCGTAATCGCGGAAATCGGGGAGCCTCAATGAACGAAGTAGGAGGCCGCCATTGGCATGAGGATTATCGCTCATCCGACGGTGCCCCTTCGGGGCCAATTCGGCCAATTCGGGAATCAACCGTCCGTCGCCGTCAAAGAACTCCTCCGGGCGATAGCTCTTCATCCACCGTTCGAGAATGCGTATGTGATCGTCATTGTCCATGTCGCTCATCGGCACTTGGTGCGACCGCCAATAGTCTTCGCACTTCTTTCCATCGATTTCTGCCGGGCAGGTCCAGCCCTTCGGAGTTCGGAAGACAATCATCGGCCACGCAGGCCGCGACAGGTCACCGTCCTGTCTTGCACGTTGCCAGATTGACTGGATTTCCGCAACGACGGTGTCCATTGTTTCAGCCAAACGCCGGTGGACCTCCTCAGGATCGTGTCCCCCAACAAAATAAGGACGGTAACCCATCCCCTCGAAGAACCTGCGAAGCTCATCTTCCGGGATACGAGCAAGGAAGCAGGGATTAGCGATCTTGTATCCGTTGAGATGCAGGATCGGCAGCACGCAACCGTCACGTTGCGGATTCAAGAACTTATTGCCGTGCCAGCCCGTGGCTAGCGGTCCCGTCTCGGCCTCTCCATCACCGACGACGCAGGCAACGATCAAATCGGGGTTGTCGAACGCGGCCCCATACGCGTGGCTCAGCGCGTACCCGAGTTCTCCCCCTTCATGAATACTACCGGGTGTTTCGGGTGCCACGTGACTAGGAATCCCGCCGGGGAAGCTGAACTGCTTGAAAAGCTTCTGCATCCCCTCCGCGTCTTGGCTAATATTTGGGTAGACCTCGCTGTAGGTTCCCTCCAAGTACGCATGAGCCACCAGTGACGGTCCGCCATGACCTGGGCCGATGATGTAAATGACATCAAGATCATCCTTTTTGATGACGCGATTGAGGTGCACGCAGAGCATGTTCAGCCCTGGCGACGTGCCCCAGTGACCCAGCAGCCTCGGCTTGATATGTGCGCGGGTCAGCGGTTCCCTCAACAAAGGGTTATCGAGAAGATAGATTTGTCCCACTGAGAGGTAATTCGAAGCACGCCAATAGGCGTCGAGTTTTCGCAGCTCATCATCGGTCAGCGGAGATTGAGTGTAGGATGTTCGTGCTTCAGCCGTACGGGCAGTCGCCATGATTCCGCTCCGACAAAGAAGGGTGATTCATAGTAAGGGATGGTCAGTAAGATCAGCTGAGTATTGAACCATGTTGTGCAGCGTCATTTGATGAACATCTTATGTAGCAAGCGTTTCATTTCGGAGATTGTTCGCTACGCAGCAGACGGGGAGCTGGGGAATCAGTGGTTGGCAGCCCGGTCATCTGGGTTTCCACCCGGGAATTGGAAGACCGTCGAAGCGACTTTGCGACGGCCGCCGGTGTGTGAGGCGAATCGGTGAAGAACGCCAGGTAGCCACAGGCGTCATTTCGCTCCAAGCAACGTTGAGTAGCCCACGATGCTGCCGCCTTACGCTGCCAGAAGCATGGTCTGGGCAATCATCGTCAACATCGCGTCGACTTCAATAAGCATGCGTAGGCAAGGAATTCGCCTCCGGCAAGTCGGAGCTTTACCAGCGAGAGCAGACGAGCGTTAGCTCCGCACTTTCGCCCGAACAGGTCGAGATACTCTGAGCTCCCTCTCGTAGCGTGATGGCTCTCGAATTGGTGCAGAAGTCGGCCTACGCCTTCTGCAATGTCTCACACTTCGAGGAAATTACGTCCATCAGTTCATTCCAGGAGGCGACAAACCCCTTGGCTCCTTCGTCCTGAAGTTGTGCGGCCAAAGCATCGATATCGAATCCAGCCTCGGAAAACTGCTTCAATACCACTTCGCAGTCGCCACCGTCGGCGGACATGATTTCGCTCAATTCACCGTGGTCGGCGAGTGCGTTGAGCGTACCCTCGGGCATCGTGTTAACGGTGAACGGCGCTGCCAGAGCTTTGACGTACAGGACGTCGGAGGTCTTGGGATCCTTGGTACCCGTGCTAGCCCAGAGCACGCGTTGCGGCACTGCTCCAGCGCTGTAGACTCGTTGCCAGCGAGGAGAGCTCTGAAGTTCACGAACGGCTTTATAAGTGCGGTTTGCAACCGAAATTCCAAGCCTATCGCGCAAGGATGCGGGGACCCGATCTTTCACCTTTACGTCCCAGCGGCTGATGAACACCGAAGCAACTGAGCCAGTCTTGGGGTTGAGCCCGGCATCGATGCGCCGCTCGATGCCGCGCAGAAATGCCCCTGCCGCAGCGACATATTGCTCACGAGAGAAGAGCAACGTCACGTTCACCGGGATGCCGGAGAAGATGGCTTCCTCGATGGCGGGCAGACCTTCTCTCGTTCCGGGAATCTTGATCAACAAATTTGGCCTTCCCGCGCGTGTGTGAAGGTCCTTTGCAGCGGCGAGTGTGCCCGCTGTATCGTAGGCCAGCAGCGGAGATACCTCTAGCGACACCCATCCGTCCACGCCGTTGGTTCGGTCAAAAACAGGTCGAAACAGATCGGCGGCGCGGGTGATATCTTCCAGCGCCAAATCGAAGAATATTTCCTCTGATGATTTGCCCCGTTCAAGGCCGGCAAGAATTGCATCGTCATACGCGCTGCTGCTATTTATGGCATGATTGAAAATTGTCGGGTTAGACGTCAGACCTGTAACCGAAAACTCGTCGATGTAACGCTGGAGCGTGCCGGTGGAAAGCAGTTCGCGAGTGATGTTATCAAGCCAAATGCTCTGGCCCAGATTATGGAGTAACTGCGTCGCTTTCATAAATTCAGCTCCAGCGAAAAATTGAGTTGATGGTTCGCAGAATTGACGGTACGGCTAGGTATCCACTCGTCCAACAAGTTATCGAGCAGTGTATCGAAGCAGCCACGACGAAAGACACAAGGTTCGGTGCAGTCGATCATGCACTGACACCCGAAGAATTGAGCGAGTTATCGACGATTTCTTGAGCCTCGCTGACTATCGCATCCAGGTGGGCTTGATCCTTGAAACTCTCCGCATAGATCTTGTAAATATTCTCGGTTCCAGAAGGTCGAGCCGCGAACCAGCCGTTGTTGGACACGACCTTTAACCCGCCGATCGGCGCGTTGTTACCCGGGGCGATCGTCAACGTCGCTCGGATCTTCTCGCCAGCCAATTGGGGAGTCGCAACTGCTTCGGGTGACAGCCGGCTCAACCGGTTCTTCTGTTCCGGCGTCGCCGGGGCGTCGAGACGCGTATAGCACGGTGAGCCAAATTCGTCCTCAAGTTCATGGTAGTGCACGCCGGGATCTTTGCCCGTTCGGGCAGTCATCTCGGCCGCAAGCAAGTCCATGATCAGACCATCCTTATCGGTCGACCAAACGTTTCCATCGAACCGCAAGAAACTGGCACCAGCACTCTCTTCGCCCCCAAAGCACATCGAGCCGTCGTACAGTCCCGGTACGAACCACTTGAAGCCGACCGGCACTTCGCACAACCTGCGGCCCAGCTTCCCGACGACCCGGTCTATCATGCTGCTGCTCACAAGTGTCTTGCCTACTGATACGTCCGCAGACCAGTCTCGGTTATTCAACAAATAGCGGATGGCAACTGCGAGGAAAGAGTTGGGATTCATTAAACCCGCCGAGGGCACAACCACCCCGTGTCGGTCCGCATCGGGATCGTTGGCAAACGCGACTTGGTACTGATCCTTTAGTCCCACGAGTCGGGCCATCGCATAGGGGCTGGAGGGATCCATCCGAATCTTGCCGTCATGGTCGACCGTCATGAACGAAAACGTCGGATCGATGGTCGGATTGACGACGTCGATTTCAAGTCCGTAGACGGAGTTGATCGGCTCCCAGTACGGCTCCGCGGCCCCGCCCAAGGGGTCGACACCCAATTT
>JARFQX010000705.1 GCA_029287555.1 Rubripirellula sp.
ATTGTCAGTCGTGACTTGGCCTTGCCGGAATCCTCAAGCTCCGTCATCTGATCCTCGGTCATGCCGAGTTCCACCAGTCGCTGACGGGAATCTTCGACAAGCTGGTTCTGAACGTCTCGGATGGATGCGAGAGCGTTTCCACGAGCGCGATTCAGGGTCCGCCGCGCCTCGATGTACTCGACTTGAGCCGAATAGATTTGGGGGCTGTACACGACCGCTAGATGGTCGCCTTTTTCAACAACAACGCCCGTGTAGTCGGCAAAAAGTCGCTCGACTCGCCCATTGATGTAGGACGCGATGGTCGCTTGCCGGCTTTCATCGATTTCGATCGCGCCAATCGTGCGCAGGGTCGTCGTCACTGGTTGCTTGGTGACTTCGGCAGTCTCGATATTCGCCAAGCGTCGTTGAGCGGGTTCGATATTCACCGCCAATTGGTCGAGATCGGCTCCGGTTGAAGTTGCCGGAACGAGCGCCATCCCACAGATCGGACAACGCCCCGGTCCCGGTTGTCGGATTTGCGGGTGCATGGGGCAGGTGTGCGTCTCGGCTGCCCCGCTTTCCGACGACGAGTCGGCCGATCGACTACCGCCTTCAATCCAGCCGGTGCGTTGGGCCACACCAAGCAGAACGATCAGTAGCACGCCGGCGAGCAAGAACCCACCGATGTTCCCAACCTTGGATACCCACCATCGAATCGATTTGGGGATTGGACGAGGACCCTCGGATGCGGTTGATCCTTCCGTGCGTTCAGACATGGAAAGTTCCCAATCGTTTCTTCGTGACAAAGCCGCCAAACCGCTCAGCCGGTCGTGACGTGACGATCACTGAGCGATCGGCAGCTCTCTGCTTCATCGAAAACTTTGTACGACTCAATTGGCGAATCACGAATGGTCGTGGTCACCCTGATGATCGCCGTGACTGGAATCGGTCTCAGCTTTCGCCTTGGCAGCCGCAAGCTTTTCCGCCTTGTCTTCATCCGAAAGCGCCACCCACTTCTCATCACAACCATCGCAACAGAAGCCGATCGTCTCGTCGTTCCACTCAACGGTGCCGCCATCTTCCGAAACCTTGCCACCCATGATCGGGCAGTATTCGTTGGCCGTGGCGACGGTCGTCACCGTTGGGCTTGGATCGTCCGCCGTCTCGGTGGAAGGCGACGGGTTGCAGCCCACCGAAGTTGTGGCGAACAAAATGATGAGACCTACAGCAAGACTGGTATTGGTACAAATAGCGCGCATGACTGACCTTTCAAAAAATTGTTGTTGATTGCGTCGAACAACTCCAAGCCCGATCTACCGGACTGGAGAACACCGGACTGGAGAACAAGGCGACAGCCTGTCGCCGCTTGAGTAAACGCAATCTGTGGCTAGGTCAGCCAGACGCCAAGTACAATCTGCTTGTAGTTGCGCGTCAGTTCCTCGCTCGAGAGCACCGGGGGCGGAGCCGGAGCGGGCATGAGAACGACTTTGGTTGTTAGACCTGGATGAATGCCAACAATCAGGTCCAAGATGTGCCGAAGGCTCGATTCCGAAGACTCGGGAACGGTTTGCTCCGCGGGAGCAACCGGGGCGAAATCCCCACAGTGGCAGCCCGAGCCTGGTTCACCGCTTGCGGGCGTGTCCGCCTCGACCGGAGGATTGCAATGTGGACAACTCGCCGTGGTTTCAACTTCCGTTTTGCCGCAGCAACAGCAACCGGCCTCCCGGATCGAGCCGGGATTCCACTCGTGCTGGCACCCACAACTGAACGCCAAGCCGGGACATACCGCCTGCATCAGCAGCATACCTACTGTCATCCAAACGGCGGCAAGACGGAGTCGTCGTAGCAAAGTCTAGGGGATCCTTTGTCAACCTTCGTACCCTTGGAGATTGTAGCCCCGAGGGTGGATGAGGTCCAACGGCGAAATGAGTAGCTATCCTAAAAGTGGGCGGAATTGGAGGCGAGTCGATCTCTATGTTCTACGATTGGTTTCTCGCCGGAGAGGGTCCCGTACGGTTTTGGACGGGTTCTAGAATTCAAAGGATTGCGCGGAGCAGAAGCGAATCATCGGGGGCAGACCGAAGTCGACGGAACCACCCGACAGGTAACCGTGGTGGGCCATTCAGAATCTGACCGGCGTTTGTTCTTGCCCGACGTTTGCGGCAGAAACCGGCCATCCCAGAGCCCACTGCAATCTCAATTGCGCGCGGTTATATCCGATAATCGCCTGCAGGTAGCTACGCTCCGCCGTCTCAAGCGCCTGCACCGACTGCAGCACTTCCAACGGCAGACCCTGGCCGTCGCGAATTCGTTCGAGGTTGCGCCGATAAGAGTCCCGCGCGTTAGCGATTGCGTCGCGGGTGATTTCGATTTGACGTTGACGAAACCCGACCTGCGCGAACGCTTCGGAAACGTCTCGCGTCACTTGGTCCATCACCCGCAGCTTTTCGAAATTGGCTTGCTGGACTTGCGCCAACCGTCCCCGCCGCGCGGCGCGTTCCCCACAGCCAAGGTTGCGGATCTCCCATGACATCAGGGCGTCGAAGTCGTACCTACCCGAAACATTGTCCAGGTCGTTGCCCAAGCCGCCGCCGAAGCCTCCGCTGCTAAATCCGAGTAGGATGCTTGGCACGAAGGGAGCGACCTTTTCTCTTTGGTAAGCGTCCCACGCGGCGGCCACCAATGTCTGGGACTCTTTGAGCTCGGGTCGGGTCGCCAAGGCGGTGCTGATCAGCGAAATCCTCTCCGACCCGACCGCGACCAAGTCCAACGGCACGGCGTTCGTATCCATAGGAAGAATCACACTCGATCCATCCAGGCTGATCGTCTGGGCCAATCGCGCCGAAGCGACTGCCGATCGCTCTCGCGCGGCGGTCAAGCGATTCTCGACCAGCAAGCGTTCGGTGCGAAGCCGATCGGCATCCGCTTGCAAGCCCTGGCCGGCCTCGGCAAAGTCGATTGTGATCGTTGCCAAATCGGAAAGCCTGACTAACGACTCTTCGATGATCCGTTGGTCCTGGTAAGCGTCGACGAGTTCCAAGTAGGCAAGCCCGGCCGCGAGAAGCTGATCATTCAGCGCGGCACAGGCTGCATGGCTTCGCGACCAGGCCTGTTTCTGCGCGACTTTCGGTTCGAAGATTGCATCGGCCAGGTGAAACTGAGCGATCAAGCCGGGCCGCGGTGTTGTTCCAGCGCCGGTCGCCCCCATCCCCAATCCATATTGCAGCGAGTTCCGGTTGACATCGATGATGCTGCCGTCGCTAGCCTGATAGTTACCGTCGTGTCGGTGAACACTGAACCCCGCTTGAATCGATGGCAGCCATAGCGCCTCGGCGCGAGCCAAGTCGGCGTACGCTTGCTGGACCTGCCATCGCGCAAATCCGACAACCGGATGGGAGTTGTCGATTGCCGCCAGCACCGAAGGCAAATTCAGCTGGACCACATCAACCATTTCCAACTCGCCGGGCGTCGCAGCGGAGCTCGATGACACCTCCTCGGTTGGGTCGGTCACGATGACGGGGGTTGCCACGGGATTCCGATCGACCGCAATCACCGCCGGCTTTTTGGCTAGCAACTCAGATGGTTCGGCTACGATCGCGAGCGTTTGTTGACTGGATCGATCGTCGTACGCATCGGACGATTCTGGGTCCAGCCCGGCACGAGGCTCGGCTTGCGACGGCACTGGGTTTCCCGCGGTCTGCTGTGGAGCAAGGTGATGGCTGACTGGAACCACAGACGAAGATTGAGAGAAGGCATCGGTCGATCCCAATGCCTTGCCCAATCGATACGCTTTGGCTGATGCGACGGGAATTTTGGCTGCCGGTTGGGCAACCGCGGCAGTCCTGGGCTGGCTCTTCGTCGCGATCGATTGGCGGGTTTGTTCGGAGTTGCTAGCGCAGCCAGAGGTCACAAGGACCAGTGCAACGAGT
>JARFQX010000713.1 GCA_029287555.1 Rubripirellula sp.
CTGCACTACCGACGATCAATCCACGAAAAGGTCGTGACCGCATTCATGTCAGCCTGCATACCCAGCAGGAGCGACAACTTTGGTCGGCGGAATTGCCCGAGGATGTCTTCGATCGCGATACGGCGGAGGCCATCACCGAAGAGATGATCTTCATCGCCCTGAGCGGGCTTCGGCGCGACTCCGACGCGACCGCGGAGGAGATTCCCAGCCATCTGCGCTGCGGCTTGCCGTTGATCCACAGCCTAACCTGAACGCTGTGGCCAAATTCCTTCGCCTTCACGGATGTTTCGCCCCTCCGAGCTCATCGCCTCACTTGTGAGCGTGCTTCGGAAGGAATGCGCGGGGACTCGAGAGTCGCTCGCAAGCGTGGAGGAAGTTGAGGGCCCGCTGGCCGATCCTTCTTCCTCTGCGACTCACGTCTCTGCGTGAACTTCTTCTCGCTCTTCTTTTCTCGCTGCCAAAGGCTAGCAGTCGGGCCTACTCCGCCGCGGCCAGAGCCGCCGCCAGTTGCTCGTACGTACGCTTGCTGTCCATCTTGGCACCGCGGTTATCGAGAGCAATCTGGTAGAGTTGCTGGCCACAATTGGTCGGATACTTTCCCGTCACGCAAGCCTGGCACAAGTGATCGGCGGGCATTCCAATCGCTCGCGCGATCGCATCGACCGGCAAGTATCGCAACGAATCCGCCCCGAGATCGTCCGCCAGGCGTTGCTGCGACTCATCGGTCAAAATGCCTTCCTCCGAAAAATACTTAGGCGCAATCAGCTGGTCGATCGTGCTCATATCGATCCCGTAAAAGCAGGGAGCGATGATTGGGGGACAGGCAACCCGAACGTGAATCTCGCGAGCGCCGCCCACTTCGCGGATGCGGTCGAGCAACACATTCATCGTCGTGCTTCGAACGATCGAGTCTTCGACCAGGATGACCCGCTTCCCCTTCAACACTTCGCGAAGAGGCGTGTACTTGGTCGCTGCCTTGGCTTTTCGTGCCCGACCTCCTTCGATGAAGGTCCGTCCGGCGTAACGATTTCGTATCAAACCTTCTCGGCAGGGGATGGCAAGCTGATAGGCCATCGAATCCGCTGCCGCCTTACTCGTATCAGGCACCGGCACGATGATCGTATCGTCGGGATCGATGTCGACGCGACCGTATTCATGCTCGGCCCTCGCCAACTCCTCGCCCAATTTCGTGCGGCTCAAGTAGACGCTGCGATCATCGAGCGTGGAAGCCACATTGGCGAAGTAAATCCATTCAAAAAAGCAGTGGGCCGGCGTTTTTTCTGGAGCGAATCGCTCCATCCGAAATCCATCCTCCTGGTCCACGATGATCGCGTAGCCCGGTGGCAAGGAGTGGATCTGTTCCACATCAAAGCCAAGATTAAGCAGTGCCACACTTTCACTGGCGGCGGCAAACAGCGGTCCCTCGTGAACGTAGCACATCGGCTTGATGCCCAGTGGGTCGCGGGCAACGATCATTTCTCCCTCGGCGGTCAGCACGGCAAGGCTGTAGGCACCATCAAATCCGCCGGTGGTCTCGCGCAGGACATCGATCCAATCGATCCGCGATCGCGAGTTGCTGAGCAAACGACCGAATTCGTGCAAAATGATCTCGGTATCGGTATCGAGCGCCAAGTGATGGTCGCCATCGGCGAGCAGGCGTTCCTTCAAGAGACCGTAGTTGGAAAGTTGGCCATTGAAGCAGAAACTGAACCATTTCCGCTTGTGAATGTGGGTGCGTTCGAACGGTTGGGCGTAGCTGCGGTCATCCTGGCCGCAGGTGGCATAGCGGACGTGTCCGATGGCGGCTCGACCCGCCAGCAACCTCATCAGCGATTCGGCCTTGGCCCGATGATTGAGCCGAAACACCTCGGCCACGGTGCCGACATCCTTACGCGTCTTCAACAGGGCGGGCCGATCGGGGTCAAACGTGGTCATCCCGGCGGCCAACTGACCCCGGTTTTGGATGTCAAGCAGCATCCGGGGCAGCAGTCGCGAGATCTGGCGAGGTCCGTCGCTGGTGCAAATCGGGCTGCGCCCACGCCCAGAGAGATGGTAGATGGCTGCAACACCACACTCGTGATGTAGTTCGCTCATAGCGAGATTTTCCCCGAGGAATCGACGTCGGCGGGCGATTCTCCAGCGTCGGCTGGCAACACGACCTCAGCTTGACTGTGACGGCAAAGACTTCCTGTCGCGTTCTGACTTTGTACAGCGGCCTTCCACGCCCGTCGATTCCCCATGACAATTCAGCTTTCGTTCGAGGACCCTCTCGGACGACTCGATCGCAATCCATTGTAACCGAAACCGCCTGGTTCGCCTGTCCCGCCCCCCGATCCGCCATGGCAAGCCCCTCTTCATCAGCCGCTGAGACTCGTCGGACCGTTATCGACCACGCCGGCAGCGTGGTGGTCAAAGTCGGAACGCGGGTGATCACAACCGAACAGGGCCAATTAGACCGCCAACGAATCGACGCGCTCTCAGCCCAACTCTGCCGGATCGCCGATACCGGTCGTCAAGTCTTGATGGTGAGCAGTGGCGCCGTGGGGGCCGGCATGGGAAAGCTGGGGCTCGCGGACCGTCCCAGCGGCTTGGCGCAGTTGCAGGCGATCGCCGCGGTGGGCCAAACCGATCTGATCCAAGCTTACGAAAGCTCGCTCGCCAGCATGGGTCGCCACGCCGCGCAAGTTCTGTTGACCGCGGCCGACCTGAGACGACGCAGCGCCTACCTGAACGTCCGCAACGCGTTGACGCAAATCCACGCCTTCGGAGCGATCGCGATCATCAACGAGAATGATTCCGTTGCGGTTTCGGAGCTGATGACCACCTTCGGCGACAACGACCGGCTCGCCTCCCAAGTAGCGGGACTGCTGTCCGACGCGATGCTGGTCATCCTTTCCGACGTTGACGGACTCTACGACGGACCTCCATCGAATCCCGAAAGCCGACGACTCGATCTTGTCGAAACCATTGACGACCAAGTCCTGGCGATGGCACAGGCCCACAGGAGCGCGCACAGCAAAGGAGGCATGGCGAGCAAGTTGGCGGCGGCCAAGGTAGCCGCCTTGCACGGTCAACCGACGATCATCGCCCCGGGTCGCGACGACCGCGTGCTCGACAAGATCTTTGCCGGCGAGGTGATCGGGACTCTGTTTCTGCCACCCAACCGCTCCATTCGCGGACGCCGTCGCTGGATCGGTACCGCCGCCCGCGTATCCGGAAGCCTGGTGCTCGACCAGGGGGCGGCCGATGCGCTGCGCAAATCGGGAAGCAGCTTATTGGCGATCGGCATTCGATCGCTCAGCGGTTCATTTCAACGGGGCAGCGTTGTCGCTATGTTCGACCCGCAGGGTCAGGAAATTGCCCGCGGTCTTTGCAACTATCCCTCGACCGAAGTGGAGAAGATCATCGGCCAGCCGAGCGACAAGATCAGCGAGATTCTCGGTCATCGTCCCTACGAATGTGTCGTGCATCGAAACAATCTGGTGCTGCTCGACTCGACCGATACCTGACCGCCAAGGCTTACCTTGGAAACCTCCTCAAGGCTTCCTGCAAACCACGGGCTTCTTGCGATTCGGATAAAGTTCCTGACAAAGGTTGCACCTGGTGCCGTCGCAGCCCCGAGCGGTGCAGCACTCGCGGCCGTAGAAGATGATCTGCAGGTGTAGTTTGTTCCACAGCTCTTCGGGAAACAAACGCTTGAGGTCGGCTTCGGTTTGCCCGACGTTCTTGCCGCTCGAGAGCCCCCACCGCTGAGCAAGTCGATGAATGTGAGTATCGACTGGAAAGGCGGGAATCCCGAATGCCTGGGCCATCACAACGCTCGCCGTTTTGTGCCCTACCCCGGGAAGGGATTCCAGGTCTGCGAAGTTGCGCGGGACCTGACCGCCAAACTCCTCGACGATCATCGCCGACATCGCGGCAAGATTCTTCGCTTTTTGCTTCGATAGACCGAGCGGACGTATGATCTCAAGAATGCGCGGCTCACCCAATTGCTGCATCATCTCTGGCGTGGAAGCCGCGTTGAATAGCGCGGGCGTGATCTCATTCACCTTCTTGTCCGTGCACTGCGCACTGAGAATCACCGCCACCAACAAGGTGAAGGGATCGCGGTGATGCAGCGGGATCGGTGGATCAGGATAGAGTTCCCCAAGTCGCTTCCGCACGACGTCGGCACGCTCTCGCTTTTTCAATGTTTCAGCATCTCCAGGAATCAACGGGCGGGAATAAATCGACGAGCGGGAATAAGGGGCCGTACCTCAAGAGCCGCAAGCAGCCCTTGGAGTGCTCCGCACTTTCGAGACCCACCCCCTTTTTCCCCTGCGATTCCTCTTGGTCGGACGAGTTACCAGTTACTAGTTACCAGGCGCACCAGCTCGAATCGTTGTCGTTGCTCTCCAGGCAGCGTTGCATGAAACGAACCCCTTCAAGACCGTCGTGGACCGTTGGATAGAGACTCGGGCTCGGGTCAACCGCCAACTCGCCGCTGACTTGACGCATGGCGCGAAAAGCGTCGCGATACACATTTGCGAAGGCTTCAAAGAAAGCTTCGGGATGACCACCGGGCAGACGGCACGCGGCGGCGGCGGTCGCGGTGGTATAAGCGGCTCCGGGATTTCGATCGTAGACTCTCGTCGGCGTCCCAAGCGAACGCACGATCAGCTGATTCGGATCTTCCTGGCGCCAAGCGAGTGACGCCTCGGTCCCATCCACTTCAATCGTCAGGTCATTCAACCGCCCGTGCGACACCTGACTCCAAGTAACCAGACCGGTCGCTGCTTGATCCAATTGGAGGATCGCATGCCCGTAGTCGTCGAGTTCGTGATGGGGGGAATACGAACTCATACGACTGAGTAACGCGTGGGGCTGCGAAGCGGTGACGAAACGAAGCAGGTGGAAGGCGTGGGTACCAACATCACCAAGTGACCCCGCGCGCCCGTTCAATTCGGGATTCGACTTCCAAGCACCTCGCGCCGGCGTCTCATCACGTTTCACACCTTGCATCCATCCCTGGACATAGGAAACCCGGACACCGAGGATCCTCCCGAGTTCACCGCTCGCGACGATCTCGCGAGCCTGGCGAATCATTGGGTAACCCGAGTAGTTGTGGGTCAGCGCAAACACCTTTCCGGAACGCGCGACGGCATCGACCATCGCCTGCGCGTCGCGCTCGTTCGTCGTCATCGGTTTGTCGCAGACAACATGAAAACCTGCATCCAAAGCCGAGCAGGCGATTTCGGCATGCGTGTGGTTGGGGGTGGCGATCGATACAAAATCGATTCGCTCGGACTCGGGCAACCGGGACTCGGATTCCAGCAGCTCCGAGAATGAACCGTATGCCCTCGAGGGATCGATTCTGAATTCGGTGGCAGCCGTGCGCGAGCGAAGCGGATCGGACGAGAGGGCTCCAGCGACCAGCTCGGCTTCGCGATCCAAGGTTGCGGCGGTTACATGAACACGGCCAATGAACCCCGCACCGCCTCCGCCAATCAAACCCATGCGGAGAGGACGCTCCGATGTGACTGCGGTCATGGTTGCTCCTCACCGCGATCTTCTTTCGCTTCCTGGCCGTCACTCGAAGCCGATTCGTTCTGCGCCGAGGCGATCTTGCCGCCCAACGCCAGCACATCCAACTCGTCTTTCAAGCGTTGTCGCAGGGCGTCTTTGCCGACAAACCCGATGTGCGTCGACTCGACGACTCCATCCTTCCCAATGACAAGGGTCTGTGGAATCGCCTCGGCAACAAACGTCGACGCGATCTCACCCTCAGGATCAAGAATCACGTTAAGCTCGAGTTCCCTCTGCTTCAAAAACTCCTCCACCTCCGCCGGCTGTTCACCGGTGTTGACCGTGTAGAGTACCACCTTCTTGTCGGCGTACTCGTCGGTGACCTGCTTGATCGTCGGCAGCGAGGCCACGCAGGGGGCGCACCAAGTCGCCCAAAAATCCAGGACGACCACTTTGCCCTGAAACGATTCGGTGTTGATTGCGTCGCCCGACAAGGTTTTAGCTTCGAACTCCGGAATCTTCTTTCCGAGTAGCGGGTGGTCACCCATCACGCCCGCGATGCTCTGGTAATACTCTTCAATCGAACCGTACTCCTTCGCATCCTTTGGCGGCTGATAAGTGAAGAGAGA
>JARFQX010000768.1 GCA_029287555.1 Rubripirellula sp.
GAGCGATTTCGTCGGCGTTGATCCAGGTTGCTCCCAGATCCTGTAGGCGGCGTGCAACGGTGGATTTACCGCCCGCCGGGGAGCCGACGATTCCGATCACAATCATCTCTCGGACGTCCTCCGGACATGTGTCCACCAATCCGAGGGTGCCATTGCCTCGGAAACCGGCCCGATTAAGGGCAGTTGGCGGCCCCCTGAATTCATCGAAAAACTTTTTCTCGGCCATCCCGTCGGCCGGACAATTAGGGGCTCGGGTTCCAACGGCAGCCTCAAACCGCCCCAGCTGTCAGTTCTGACCCATTTCCAGACGCCAGAGTCAGAAACCTATCGGACCTTACGATCCTCGGGAAAGTACAGGAATGCGTTGCAGTTGGGACAACGGATCAGCATTGACATCCGCAGCCGATCGATCAATTGCGTGGTCAGTGTCTGGTAGCAGCCGCCACACGAGTCGCCGTCGACCGGCGCGAGTGCCTCCTCGCCCTTGGCCTCGGTGAGCCGTTTGTAGTCCGCACGCGCGCTGGCAGGAATCTCTTGCTCGGTTTGCTCCAGCTCGGCATTGACCCGAGCCAGTTCGCCCTGCAATTCCCTCATTCGTGTCTCAATCTGCTTGGATCGTTCCGCCTGGTCTGCCCGTTGTTGGGCCAGTTCGGCATCGGCCTGCTTGACTTCTTCTTCAAACCGATCGATTTGTTCGAGGGCCTCAAGGATCTCGTCGCTCAGCACGCTATTGGCTTGCTTGTCCGCGGCAATCTGTTCTTTGAGCAAAGAGAATTCGCGGTTGCTCGCGGCACTATTGAGCTTGCTCTCGAGTTCGACGATTCGCATTTCTCGTGACTTGAGTTGCAGCTGTTTTTCGTCGGCGGCTAGATTCGCCTTCTTGAGCGTTTCACGAGCCGCCTCGGCTTTGCCCTCCGCCTGGGCGATCATCGCCTCACCGGCTTGGAGTTGACGTGGACCCCGTTTGAGCTGTCCGTCTAAATCCGATCGTTGGCGATGCAGTCGGTGGAGACTGCGGAGCAGAGACGGGCTGATTTCAATCTTCGAATCACTTGGCATAGGAAAAGGGGAGCTCGAGAGCAGGGGCCAGTCGTGGGCGGAGTGTTGTGGGCAAATAGTTGCGGGCAAAGACTTGTAATCTGGGCGCCAGGCATCAGGCCTTGGGCGCACTCCCGATACTTTACGGTATTTCCCGGCCCGCTGTAGCGGCGGCCCACCGAGCACTGCGGGATCCCATAAAAAAAGACGGCACGCTGGGCGTGCCGTCGGGTTTCTTTCATGTCGATCGATCAAGTGTCGATTTACGCGGCCGTCTTCAGAAAAGCCGCCAGGCGGTCGGCTCGCGACGGACTCTGAAGCTTGGCGACGGCTTTGGCTTCGATTTGGCGGACCCGTTCACGCGTGACTTTGAAGATCCGTCCGCATTCTTCCAGCGTGTAGCTGTAGCCGTCGACGAGTCCGTATCGCAAACGAATGATCTCCCGTTCGCGGTAGGTCAGCGTCTTGAGCAACTCATCAATCTTTCCTCGCAGGATGCTGCCCGCGGCGGTGCGCACCGGGTTGTGGCTGTCTCCATCCTCAATGAACTCACCAAAGCTGCTATCCTCGCCCTCACCGACGGGACGATCGAGGCTGACCGGATGCCGTCCGATGTCCAACACGCGACGGACCTCTTCGAGTGGGACCTCGGTTGCGGCCGAAATCTCTTCGTACGTCGGCTCTCGTTTCAGCTCTTGAGTCAGGCGTTTTTGCGCCTGACGCAGTTTGCTGAGCACGTCGATCATGTGCACCGGAATGCGAATCGTTCGTGCTTGGTCGGCGATCGCCCGGGTGATCGCCTGGCGAATCCACCATGTCGCGTAAGTGCTGAACTTGAAGCCGCGGCGGTACTCATACTTGTCCACCGCGCGCATCAATCCGGTGTTCCCTTCCTGGATCAGATCCAGGAAGGACATCCCGCGGTTGCGGTACTTCTTGGCGATCGAAACGACAAGCCGCAGGTTACCGCTGCTGAGTTTTCGCTTGGTTGCCTCGTACTCCTCAAAGTGACGTCGCGCTTTGACCATCCGGTTGCGCAGGCTGCTCGGACTTTCCTGCGTCACCAACATCAGCTCTCGGAGCTCTTGCCGCAGGTCGGCGGCTTCGTCGCGACTAACCGCATCGTTCCCAAGTTGTTCCAATCGTGCGCGAATGAAGTTCATCCGCTGCGAGATCTCTTCGAGTTGTCGCAGCAGCGGCGTGACGCGTCGGCTGCGAAGGCTCAGTTCCTCAACCAAGTGAAGGCACTTGCGACGGTTACGGATGAAGCGTCGTCGGACCTCCGCCTTCAATCGGGGCGAAGTGCTCTTGCGAACCAGTAATTCAAAGTCAGCCTTGTTCTGTTGGATCAAGACATCCAAGGTCCGCAGATTATGCGGCATTCGCGCGCTGATCTGTTCTTTGGTCAAGCGTTCGGTCAAGGAGACTTTGATCGTACGGTCGAACGGCAGTGCCCCGTTATGCACCCGGTGCAACGTTGCCACCGTGGCACGCAGTGCGTAGTCGCTCTCCAGCAGGGCGCGACGAAACTGCTTGCGGGTGATCTCGATCTTCTTCGCCAGCGCGATCTCTTCTTCACGACTGAGCAGCGGAATCTCGGCCATCTGGCTGAGATACATGCGGATCGGGTCGTCACTTGGTCTCGGCGGCTCGCTAATCGATGAACGAGGCGCGGCACTTTCATCGTCATCGGGAAGGAGGCTGCGAGGATCACGCATCTCCGCAACATTCGGTTCCGGGTTTTGGACGCCCGTGGCTGCGGCGCCGGGAGCCTCGACTAATTGAATGCCGTGCCGCTCCAGCGCCAGCAGCAAGCGGTCCAGCTTTTCCGGGCTAACGTCTTCATCGGGCAGGTACGCGTTTACCTCTTCGTAGGTGAGAAATCTTTTCTCGAGTCCACGGTTGATCAACGCCGACAAATCTTGATCCATCAATTGCATGATTCGAAAAACCTCATGTTTTTGCGTACCGTCGTGGTACGTGGGTCAAAGGAAAATCCATTTTCTAGCGGTTGGGCGGTGCGGGGTTCCTCCAGTTCACGCTCGGGTAGGATTGGGAAAAACTCTTTACTTGGTGAGGATGGGTGATCGGTTGGTTGCCTCCGATCGAGCCACCGGCGAACGAGTCAGGGGGACACATTCGGTTTGATGCCGTGCCTCGCCCTTTCCTCTTCTATCATCGCGCGCAGCATTGCCATCTCTTCGTCCTCCGGCAATTCCGCGGAAGCAAGTTGTTCGATCTTCTTTGATTTCTCGTTGCTAAAGGCCAACTCG
>JARFQX010000737.1 GCA_029287555.1 Rubripirellula sp.
GAACCGTTACGTATGCCATACTCTTGCACGTTTTCTTCCCCGACGTTCTTCGGACGCCTCAGCACCCAAACGTATGCTCGGGACACCGGAGCGAGATGTGCGTGTCTGGGCGTACGTCCGCACCCGACCGTTATGTTCTCATCAAGAATTCGCCATTATAGTGAATGGGGAGAGTTGGAGACTAAGCGGTGTCCTTCCGGTAAGCGTGTGAACGCGGATTTTCGCCGCTAGCGAGCAGGGCAACCGGGACGGTGAGCTGATCAGGCTCCGACGAGCACGCGATTGGCCGCAACGGATGTGTGGTAATTCCAAGGGAGCCAACTGGCCGGATCGTCCGCTACGCGATCCGCATTCCGATGCAGTTCAGTCAGATAGCCGAAGGGGCTGACACTGCACAGTTCGCAGGTGTAAGTCAGGCTCATGTACATGTCCCCGACCCGAGCCCCACGCTGCGTTTTGTAGAAGAGGGCATTCTTGCGGTGGAGGATCGCCTTTTTTAGCGCACGTTCGCAGATGTTGTTGTCCAACGGAGCACCGGGGACTTGCAGAAATCGTGTCAGTTTCTCCCAGTGATTCAGCATGTAGCTGATCGCTTCGCCTAGCGCTGAATTGGGCTCCGCCAACTTCTCGTCGAACTGCCGCTTCAACCAGTTGTGCAATCGTTTCATGGTTCGCTCGCTTTTGGTCCGATGAAGCTGGAGTCGCTTGGCAGGCGATAGCTTCCTTCGCCGTGCTTCCGCATCGGTGTGATAGACAACCTTCAGAGCTTCCAGCACGTACTCACACTCATCGGGGAACCGATCAAAGACGTCGACAAACCGGCGGCGACTGTGAGTCAGACAATTCGCCACAATCGTCTGCAATTCACCGGGAAGGTTACGTGACAACCCGTCACACATTTGAATGGGCGTCTGCAGCTCCTCGGCGCGTTGCCGCAGCACGTCCCCCAGATTCTCACCTGCGTGCTGCCGCCCACTGAAGAACAGGGCCAGCCGACGACCATCGCGCGTCGCAACCAGGCCTGAAGTGAACAGCCCCGTGCGGCCTGCCATGGCATCATCATCATCGATAGGCTGCTGCTTGGCGCGCTTTCCCATTAACTCCAGGATCTTGACCGTGGTGTCATCATTGTGCATCACGTCACCTTGCGCAGCGTGCTCAATCAGAGCTTCGTAGGCAGGAGCAGCACAAGGCGCGTAAGCGGCGATCACATCCCACTGCGTGGAGGCCGGCAGCGGAATCTCCATGGACCGCTGCAGGCCAGCGGACCGGTTAAACGGCATTCCACTTCCATACTTCAACAAGGCGATCATGCTAGCCGCCGTCGCATCATACTTGCGAGCACCGGCGTCCTCGGGAGGTTGGGCCGTAAATACCTTGCCGCACAGATTGCAGCGTAGCCTCTGCAAGTGATAGACCTTGGCATGGAGCGGTGCTTGTCCCACAACGCGAACCAATACGCCTGGACAAGCGACTTCGTAGACCTTGCCTTGTTGGCATTCTGGACAGGCAGCGCCCGCCTGCAGTGACTCGTGGGGCACCTCGATCTGGTCGGCACCTCGATAGGCGTCGGCACCGTTGCGTCCGTGACCTTTCTTGGGTTCCGTCTCTATCCCGTTCGAGTCGTCGGCAGACGATTCATTTCCCCGTGATGAGTCACACAGGATGGCGTCATCTTGGGGGTGATCGTACTCCAAAGCGTGCTGGTTACGTCCGACAACGGCCTCGGTCTTCTCGGAACGCGCGCCGAATATCAATTGGCGTAGTCGCCGGATCGAAGTGTTTTTGTCCTCGACCAAGTCCGTCACGTAAGCATAGGACTCAAAAACCGCGCGAACCAATTGGCAGTCTTTCTCATCGAGTTTCCCCTCGGCGCGGCGCAGGAGTGCATCTAACTGACGGGTGTCCACTTCGACAATCTCCGGCTTTTTCCGCGTCATGATACAACCCGGCTTCCATGCCTGGTACGCGATCCATCGGACGCGAATAAATCACGAATCGCGGGTCGGACGCAAGAGCAGTTTTCCAAACATCTACTCAGACCCGCGGGCCAACCGGACGCCAATCCGGCGCGGCAGCGGTGCGATTCGGATTGCCCGCCGAGAACAGGACCGACAGTTGATGAGACGCCAGTGCCTTGGCCTTGCTACCTCTCTCCGGAGCCGAGGGCCACCAGCGAAAGCGCCCCTCGGACAGACGTTTGTGGCAAAGCCAAAAACCTTGGCCATCGTATACCAGCACTTTGATGGCGTTGCGGCGTCGGTTTCTGAAGACGAACACCGCGCCAGCGAAAGGGTCTTGCCGGAGAGACTCTTTGCACAGATGGACTAACCCGTCGATGCCCTTGCGAAAATCGGCGGGGTCGACGGCGACCAAGATCTTCATCTGCGGAGTAATCTGCAGCATCAGTCAGCGTTCCAGAAGCTGTGGCTAAAGGCAACCAGGTCAGGAACCTCATGGCCCTTGAGATGCACTCGCATGCGAGCCCCCGCCACATCCTCCAACTCGATGACACATTCGCCTGAGGTAGCCAGGGGCGGCATCGAAAGTTCAACAAACGTGGAGGCTGACGAGTGCTCATCGGAGTCCGTCGAATCAACACGCTTCTTCAACGAGTAGTAGTCCAGCCCGAGTACCGATGCCGTCCGATTGAGACCATGAGTAACGGCTAGCTTCACCGCCACGTCCCAGAGTCGCTCTGGAATCCGAGTTCCCAACTTGCGTGTCCGCCGCCAAGCCCGAAACCGTTTCCGACCTTGTACCAGCGGCTTTGGGATGTCCTGACGCCTGTTCTGTACGGCCATGCGCGGTGCTCCTGTCGGGTGTGGAAAACACCATGCTAGCAAAGCCGCCGAATTGGATCATGCATGCTTACCGGAAGGACACAGTCGATTCGTTGAGTGACGGGGACCGAGTCGAGGCCATTCTGAAGGAAGCTGGAATTGAGGCCAATATGTGGGTTGTTCTTCACCATAACGAAGAACATATTGAGAAACCAATTTGGAGAAACCGTGTCGGGCCGGAAGACTTGGGTGACGATCAGCGAGACTGACTGTTGCGCTACGCGATGATTGGGCGTCGTGCCGAGTTTTGGCAGAGTGACACTGGGGTTAGAT
>JARFQX010000820.1 GCA_029287555.1 Rubripirellula sp.
ATCTTCAAGTTCCGCACCTGCTCGCTCGACATCAGCGAGGCCGACGAGAGGTGGAAGTGGTTTCGCCCCTGTTTGTTGGCGAGCATCCATCAATGTTCGGCGCCGTGCAACCTGCGAATCAGCAAAGAGGACTACCGCCGCGACATCCGCCGCTTGCAAACGTTTCTCGACGGCGGCAAGAAACGATTGCTCGATGAGATGCGGTCGGAAATGCAGGCCTGCAGCAAGTCCCTCGAATTCGAACGTGCGGCCGTGCTGCGGGACGAAATCCAAATGCTCGAGCGCCTCGAGGAACGGGGAGAATTGGAAACGCACGCTCAACCCGAAGTCTTCTACATCGATCCCAAAAAGGGGCTGGCGGGACTTCGCAAAGTATTGGAACTCAAAGAAACCCCACGAGTGATCGAAGGCGTCGACATCGCTCACCTCGGCGGCGGCGAAACGGTGGCCAGCCTGGTCCAGTTCATCGATGGCTTGCCGTTCAAGCCGGGCTATCGCCGCTTTCGGATTTCAGACGTGGACGGCATCGACGATTTTCGCAGCATCTACGAAGTGATCTCGCGGCGCTTCCGTCGGCTCAGTGACGAGAACGAAACCTTTCCGGACATCCTGCTGATCGACGGAGGCAAAGGCCAACTCAACTCCGCCATGGCGGCCTTCCGCGACCAACAGATCGATCCGCCCACGGTGATCTCCTTGGCCAAACGCGAGGAAGAGATCTTTCGTCCGGGACAGTCCGAACCGATTGTGCTCAGCCGTGGTGCCTACGCGCTACGACTGCTGCAGTACGTCCGCGATGAGTCGCACCGGTTCGCCCAGCACTACCACCACATCTTGCGATCCAAGTCAACGTTCGATCGATAAGCCAAGGCTGGGTCGCCCCGTTTTCCAGCGGTCCCCGTTTTCCAGTGGAGGCGGGAACCGGTTGTCCCGCTCAGGGAATCCGGGCGACGAGTTTGTCGGCGGGCGAAGGAATTCGGGCGACGCGAATCAGTACGAGCAACTGCTCCGGATCCTGGTCGTTGCCGTTTCCGATGAGCATCTTGCTCGCCAGTCCGCGCGTGGGTGTATCGGGCGCCATCACAATCGTATCGCCTTGGGCCGCCAGCACGTCGATGCTCAACATGTCGAGGGCCCACGTTTCTCTTCGCGTATCGATACGAATTGCCGTATCGCTGCTGACCCACTTCGGCCGCGCCGCCCCGTACTGAATCTCCGGTCGAATTCTCAGCCGCAACTGCTCCACCGAATCAGCCGCCGTGGCGGTGAAGGCAAGAAAGTATTGGGCGTTGTTCAAAGTCCGTCCGGTGATTTCACCGTCACCGGAAACCAGCCCAACGTGGCTCCCTTCAAACGGTTGCCTCAGCGCCAATTCGTAGCGACGACCCAAACGAATCGGGATTCGTTGGTCTCCGTGGGACACATCACTGGCAACCGAGGCCTGACTCAAGAACTCCTCCACCACATCGGTCTCCACCGCAAACGACTCGAGTCGGCTGAGAAAACGACTTTCGTTCGCCACCAATCCGACACGGACCCCGTTTTCCAAGAGACGTTGACGCTGCCGCGCATCGATCGAGGTCTCGTCGACCCACTGCCAGAGCCCTGCCGTCTGATCCGGGTCCAGGGCGTCCAAAGCCGTATTCACGAAGCGAACTTCTAAGACCACTCGCTTGCTTTGCCCGGTCGTCGAGGCGACCGAAGTTGCTTCGAGCGGAGACATCGACCCGGAATCGTTCCACTGCGCGCATCCTCCCAGAGAGATCGCGGCGACCGCGATCGTGGCGAGCGGACGAAGAACGACAATCTTCCCAAGCACGTGAGTCGGATTCCTTCCGGCGGGGCGAGCAATGCTAGCGATGAAGAGTCAGGCCGGCATCGTGCGCCGCGACGCTACGAACTCCGGCACACCAGCGTCAAGGCCTAGCTGAACTTGGTGCCCCGAACGCGTGCATTTGCTTTCAATTGGTGAGCAAGCCCGATGAGGCATGAACCTTTCCAGCGTTGAACGCTATCATGCGACAGATCCGCCTCCGTGATTACGCGAACTTTGGTACGGCCCCATGACCACCGGTATCCCCGTTGTCGTTGCTCTCGGCGAAGTTCTTTGGGACCTCTTTCCCGACGGCGCCCGGTTCGGCGGGGCTCCGGCCAACTTTGCGCAACATGCCGCCGCGCTCGGTGCCGAAGTCTGGTTGGTCACGGGACTCGGCGACGATGATCTGGGCCGCGAAGCCCTTGAACGACTCCGTCAATCGCCGCTGATCCTGGACCATGTTTCGGTCCTCGAGGATTATCCGACCGGCCGCGTCCGGATCGAGTTGAATCAGCGGGGCGAACCAACCTACCGCTTTGGCGACGATGAGGCCTGGGATCACTTGATGTGGTCCGATGGGCTGGCGGACTTGTCGCGCCGATGCGATGCGGTTTGCTTTGGAACGCTCGGTCAACGCAGCCCCGACTCCCGTCGCGTCATCGAGCGGTTCGTCGCGGGCACCAGCGACCGGACATTCCGGGTACTCGATTTGAACCTGCGTCCCCCCTACACCGACCGCGAAGTCATCGATGCCTCGTTGCAGATGGCCAACGTACTTAAATTGAATGATTCGGAATTGAAGGTGTTGGCCGAACACCTGCCTTTATCGAGCGATGACGAGCCGGGACGGCTGATCGAGCTGGCTGAGCGGATGGATTTTCGCGCCGTGGCACTAACCCAGGGCCCACGTGGCGCGTTGTTGTATCAAGATGGGGCGACGTGCCAGGTCGATTCGCAATCGGTGCAAGTCGAGGACACCGTCGGTGCGGGAGATGCTTTCAATGCCGCCATCGTGATCGGATTGATCCGGGGAGCGGAGCTGGAGACGATCGGGCGAAGCGCGTGCCGGATTGCCGAATACGTCTGTGAACAAAAGGGGGCCACGCCGCAGATTCCTGGTGGCCTGGTCCCTGAGTTTGGCCGATCCGACGA
>JARFQX010000756.1 GCA_029287555.1 Rubripirellula sp.
AAGCCGGCATGATGTCGGTCACCCGGTCCTCGAGCAGTTCGCGACAGAGGACCGTTAATTCGCCAGCCCGACTGAAAAGACGGGTGGCATCGGGCGGCAATAACAGTACCCGATCCAGGCTGCCGATCTTCTCGAAAGTCTGCTCGAGCGCATCGCGGAGGTCGTCGGTTGAAAGCGAGGCGGTTGGACTTCCGTTGGCATAAAACGTGGTCATGGAAGCGAGCAGCATCCTTCAACATTGCGTGGAAAAAATGATTCCGTCCCCGATCCCGGCTTCCCATCGATCACCCTCCATGGCGCCACCGGGCCGATGGCAGCAGGATAACATGGGGCTCGTGGTCAGGTCAGCGGACACCCCGGCGGATCAACGCCGAGGCGGGCCACCACGCAGCCCCCGCCCGCTTGACGGGCTGCCACGATTTGACGTCTCATGTCGCCATGAAAACTGCCGAAATCGAACAGAAAATCCCACACCGACGGCCGATGCTGTTGCTGGACGAAATCGTCTCGCAAGGCGAGTCGAAGATCGTGTGCCGCAAGACCTTTCGAGCCGACGAGCCGTTTCTGCAGGGGCATTTCCCCGACTTTCCACTGGTTCCCGGCGTGATTCTGTGCGAGTGCTGCTTGCAGGCGGGTGCGGCCCTGTTGGCCGACCGGGCAAACCTTGCGAGCGGTTCGGTGCCGATTGCCACTCGGATGGATGGGGTCAAGTTCAAGAGAATGGTCCGCCCAGGTGACACCGTTGAGATCGAAGCAGAGTTGAAGGAGCAACTGAGCAATGCTTACTTCATGACTGGCAAGATGACGGTTTCGGGCAAACTTGCCGTGCGACTTGAATTCGCATGCAGCATCGCTCCACCGGATCCAGCCGCCACGGGAGGCGCTCCATGAGCAGCGAACCCTCGATCGACTACATGGGTCTTGCGGGAAAGACATTCCTGGTAATGGGCGTGGCCAACAAGAAGAGCGTCGCTTACCGCATCGCCCAACAAATCGAACAACTCGGTGGAACGGTGATCTACAGCGTTCGTAGTGAAGCCCGCCGTGAAAGCCTCGCCAAGCTCCTGCGGGACCGCCAGGTTTTGGTTTGCGATGTGGAAAATCGAGAGGAGATCGACGCCTTGGCGGAGTCGCTGAGTCAGCAGCCGTGCGAACTGGCGGGCCTGGTCCATTCCATCGCGTTTGCCGATTATCCCGAGGGTATTCGACCTTTTCACGAGACGACCCGAGATCAGTTCTTGCAAGCGGTCGATATTTCGGCCTACTCGCTGATTGCGGTCTGCAACGCCGTGCGAGACCGGTTCGCCCGCGACGCCTCGGTGGTCACCATTGGAATCAGCACCACTCGAATGGCAAGTGAAAGCTACGGGTTCATGGCACCGATCAAGGCGGCCTTGGAGTCATCCCTCGCATTTCTGACCAAATCGTTCAGCCGCTTCAGCGAGGTGCGGTTCAACGCAGTTGCCGCGGGATTGTTGAAGACGAGCGCGTCGGCCGGTATTCCCGGCTATGTCGATTCCTACCTCTTCGCCGAAAAGGTAATCCCGCGGGGCCGAGCGGTCGAAACCGATGAAGTCGCAAACACCGCCGTCTTTCTGCTCAGCCCCCGGAGCAGCGGGATCACCGCCCAATCGATCGTTGTCGACGCCGGCATGTCGATCAACTATTTTGACGCCGCGGTGATCGGCGCCGTAACATCGGCGGACGTCGATTGAAACCGTGGGCGTCCTCCGGCCTGGTGGCGAGAACGAGTGTATTTCCAACCTTGCGATGGGCTCGGAAAAGAAGTCTGCGGAAAAGAAGTCTGACTCCTTTTCCGTGATGCCTTTTCCGAGCGCAGACAGAATCCCTGCCCCGATTGATCGATTCGATGAGTCAACAGATCTACATCAATGGTGAGTATTTCTCGAAAGATGACGCCAAGATCAGCGTCTATGACCACGGGTTGCTTTACGGCGACGGCGTGTTCGAGGGAATGCGTATTTATGGTGGCCGCGTCTTTCGGCTCCACGAGCACCTGGTCCGACTGTGGGAGTCGGCTGCATCGATTGGACTCCAGATCCCCACCCCCCTCGAACAATTGACATTGGACGTGAACCAATGCGTGGCAACGAATGGGCTCGACGAGGGCTACATTCGACTGTTGGTCACGCGTGGCAGCGGTGCTCTCGGGCTGGATCCATTTCGCTGTAGCAACCCGCAGGTGATCATCATCGTCGACAAGATCACGCTCTACCCGGAGGAATTGTATGAGCATGGCTTGGAGCTCGTCACGGCATCGACGATTCGCAACCACCCCGCGGCGCTGAGTCCTCGAGTCAAGTCACTCAACTACCTCAACAACATCCTGGCGAAGATGGAAGGCCTGAAGGCTGGTTGCGTCGAGGCGCTGATGTTGAACCACAAAGGTGAAGTCGCCGAGTGCACCGGTGACAACGTCTTCATCGTGAAGGCGGGTCGATTGCTGACTCCTCCGATCGATGCGGGAATCCTCGAAGGAATCACTCGCAATGCCGTGCTCGAACTGGCCCGTGAAGCCGGAATTGAGACGATCGAGACAACGATGACACGGCACGATCTATTCATCGCCGATGAATGCTTCCTCACCGGCAGCGCGGCCGAGGTCATTCCGGCTGTCAGGTTAGACGGACGCAATATCGGCGACGGAAAGCCGGGCCCGATCACGATGCAATTGAACGAAGCCTATCGCGAATTGGTGCGGTCGTAACGCCTCTTCCCGGCCATCCACCACCGTCCCCCGCCAGTCCCGGGTCCCGGGTCCCGGGTCTTGACGAACCCGGCCATTCATCGACCGGCCCTCGCGGCCTAAATGATTGGCTTGTCCCCGTCGTGGTTGGCGACCGTCTATGATGGTGTCTCGATCTTGTTGACTTGCGACTCACCGCATGGCATCGTTCGTCCGGCACTGATTCGATGAGGAAGAATGTGATGAAACGACTCGTCTCTGCTTGTCTGCTGTGCCTGTTCGCGCTGGGCGTTGTGGCTTCTGCACAAACGCGCGACGAGAAGGTTCGGGAGGATCGCCGAAAAGTCACCGAGGACGGATTCTGGATCTACAACGACCTCGACTTGGCGTTTAGGCGAGCTCGTGAAACGGGCAAGCCGATTTTGGTGGTCCTCCGCTGCATCCCCTGCGAAGAGTGCGTCAAGCTCGACGATGAACTTGTGGACAAGGATCCAGTCATTCGCCCGTTGCTCGAGCAGTTCGTTTGCGCCCGACAAGTCTCAACCAACGGACTTGACCTGAGCCAATTCCAATTCGACACCGATCAGTCGTTTGCCGTGTTCATGTTGAATGCCGATGGCAACGTTTACGGTCGCTTCGGGACGCGATCACATCGGACGGAGTGGTACGGTGATGTCTCACTTCCCGGTCTTGCCAAATCGCTTCAAGGTGCACTTGACCTGCATGCGAACTACCCGGAGAACCTGGCTTTGCTTGAAGGCAAACGGGGTGGCAAGCCGGAAGTCGCATCGCCCGAAGAATACCCGAGCCTGAAGGACAAGTTCACCGACCGATTAAACTACGAAGGCAATGTCGCGAAGAGTTGCATTCATTGCCACCAGATTGGCGACGCGCAACGGGAGTACTATTGGTCTCGGAAACGACCGATTCCTCAGAAGGTTTTGTTTCCCTACCCGCATCCCAAGTCGATCGGCCTGATCCTCGACCCGAAAGAGCGGGCCACGATCCAATCCGTGAAGGAGGGTTCGCTTGCGGAAGCTTCCGGATTGCGCGTCGGAGACAAGCTCACGCGGTTTGGCGGCCAACCCCCATTGTCGTTCGCCGATGTCCAGTGGGTACTGCACCAGACCGACGAGCAGGGCGGAACGATTCCGATGGTTGTTGACCGTGAAGGCCGCCAGTTGGAGCTGTCGCTGCTGCTACCAGCGGGCTGGCGCAAGTCCGGCGACCTTTCCTGGCGCGTGACAAGTTGGGGACTGCGGCGGATGGTTACCGGAGGGATGGTCTTGGAAGCAATGGACGATCAGGGACGCGATGACTTGTCCATCAGCGATGGGAAGATGGCGCTTCGGGTCAAGCACGTCGGGAGATACGGACCGCACGGAGCCGCCAAAAAAGCGGGAATCCAGCCCGATGATCTGTTGATTTCCTACGACGGGCGCGATGACCTGATGACCGAGACCGAGTTGTTCGACTACGCCATCAATCACCGCCGACACGGTGACGAGGTGAAGGTCCTGGTTCGCCGCGGTCATCGAGAACTCTCGATGCAGCTTCCAATTCAGCCCTGAGCGTTTGGCAAGAATGCACTTCCAAGGTTGGCGTTAAACAACAGCATCGGCAAGGATGATGGCAAGGACTTCGAACGCCAAGTCGGCGCAATCACGAGGAGCGGGCAAGCCGCCGAAAGGTACGGTCAGGCCCCGCGACCGAGAGTACTTGGCGAGGCTCGCCGGAGAAATCGCGCTGCGCACCTTCGAGCGAACACAGATCGAGCAATGGAAAAGAGAGATCTTTGAGCAGACGTTGCAGCTGAGCCGGACGATCGATCAACCCAACTTCACCCGCCTTGGTCGTGACGATCTGGTCAGGATGATTCGAATGTATGACGACCGTTTCTTCGAAGGCAAGATTCTTTCAGCCGCTCATGCCGAAGGAATGGACTTCAGCATCTCTTCGAGAATGACCAAGGTCGCGGGCAAGCTTGTGACGCACTATCCCGAGGGAGACTACAACGGTCGTCGACGGTTTGAGCTGGTACTTTCCTCAACCCTGCTGTTTCAAACGTTCGAGGATCCCAAGCAACACGTCGAGGTGACGGGCCTGCGATGCCGCAACCGCTTGGAGGCGATGCAGCGGGTTGCCGAGCACGAACTGGTGCACTTGGCCGAAATGCTGACCTGGAATGACGGAACCTGCAGTGAGGCAAGATTTCAATCGATTGCCAAGCGATATTTTGCCCACACCGACTACCGCCACGCTTTAATCACCCAGCGTGAACGAGCGGCGATCAAATTCAACATCCGCGTTGGCGACGAAGTCCAGTTCGAGCACGACGGGAAAATCCTCTCGGGCCGCGTCAACCGAATCACACGACGAGCCACCGTCCTGGTCCCGAGCCGTAACGGGGAAAGGTTCAGCGACGGACGCCGCTACCTGCGTTACTACGTCCCCCTCGAGAAGCTCCAAAGAAAGTAAGAC
>JARFQX010000980.1 GCA_029287555.1 Rubripirellula sp.
GGTCGTTGTCGCCGTCGGACGTGTAGCCGGAATCATCACCCACGTTGCTAATCTGAAGCGTACCGACATCAAGCTGATTGTCGACAATTAACAGGGCCGGGTGATCGATCGATGTACCGACCCCCGCGACGGTGAAGCGGAAGACAAACTCTTTGCCAGAGACTGCCGTGACCGAGACCGCGATGCCCGGATCGAGAATCGCTTCGAAGGCTTCTTCGATATTCGCGGCCGTGGTCGCACCGTCAGTCGCTCCGGCGTACTCAATCGGCAGCGTGGAGCGACCAGAGAACCCGAGACGGAAGGTACCTTCGGTGGCATCGCCCTCGATGGTCAGCGTCTGAACAGATCCATCCGAGAAGTCCGTTTCGTAGATTTCAAGACCGGTACCGCCGATCGGTGCGGTTGGCTGCCAAAGTGCCTGCGGGATCTCGACCAACGTGTAGCTTTGGTCCAGCGCGAGGTTGACGAAGGAGTAACGACCTTCGGAATCGGTGACCGTGCTCCGCTCACCCGGATCCAACGACCCGTTATTGTTCGTGTCGATGAAGATGGTCCAGCCTGGCAGCCCCGGTTCGTCCTCGTCGCGCTGCCCATTGGCGTTCAGGTCATCGTACTTGACCCCATAAATCTGGCCGCCGCGAACCTGCGAGCCGAGATCGCGGATCAACTCAACACGTTGACCCCCGGGACCGCGCAGGAACACGCGCAAGTCGGGCCCCCACTCGTGGTCGATGTCGACTTCAACATTGACATCCGAGATGAAGAAAGAATCGGTCACCGAGATCGCCGAGATCACCGAACCGCCATCGGGAATGTTGAGGGGGACTTCGTTCCCGTCGGCATCCATCACAATTGGACTGTCGTAAACCGCTGCCGTGCTTTGTTGGGCAATCGTCCCCAGGTCGGTCGCATCGCCGATCGAATCGTTGACTTCTTCCGAGGCGCCAATCTGCAACTGGTAGGTCGAGGTTGATAGATCGGATGGGAAGGTCAACGTCGCCATCGCCTCGTTGGGATCGAAAACAACCGACGAGGGAAACAGCAACGACTGGTCGCGTGTGTCGATCAATCGATAGAAGGCGGGCGTCGTTGCGGACGTCGGATCGAGATCGGACTCATTAAAGTAAACGTGAATCTGGTTCTTGGCCTGACTCAACACACCGGTACTCGGATCGCGCGTGATCGGCTGGGGAACCACCGAGATCACTTGCGCGCCGAGTTGTAATTCGAACTCGAGTGTGAACGACGTACCATTGTCGACGGCATCGTCGGTAATGTCACCGAACGCATCGCCGTCAACGTCGCGCAGCGCTTCGGCGCCGGTGCCTACGACTTCGATGCGGTAGGTGTCGTCAGGCAACGTTTCTGAAAAACGCAGAAAGACTTCGTTGGGCGCGGTTCCCACGCCAGCAAACGCGGGGACGACCGGGACCTCGTTGCCATCACCGAAGGTGTCATCGCCGCCGCTGCGGAACAGCAGGATGCCCGTTCCCACGGTTGCTTCGTCGATCACGTCGCTCGAATCGAAGACGAACTTCAATTGCTCGGGCGCCTGATTGAGCACATCTTCGCGCTCGATCGGTTCGCCGACGTTGGGTTCAATGGCGATCAGTCGCGGTCCCACCGCGAGCAGTTGTCGCTCTTCCAGAAACTCAAGCTGCAGCTTGCGTCGCATCTTCGACGACTCCAAAGCCGAGCGTTCGCGCCGGCGTTGAACGGATGACGCTTTGGACAGGACTCGACGGTTCGACATCAATCGGCCTCGATGCGTTTTATTAACTAAGAATTCGATTGCGGGGAGAATAATGCTTATTCAATGTAATCGGCTACCACCGCAGGGGGTTCGGCGGCACCAGAATTTTCAAACATAAGACCAGCCGCTCGCCCGGTGAAGGCAGCGGCTGGCGCAGGCTCGGTGTGAATTGCGGCGCCCCGCAACGCCGCCTTGATTCGCCACGTCACGTCGCTCCATCGGGATTGATCCCTCATTCCAGGCTGATCTCATCCATCAACAGTGACAAGGCTTCATCGACGCTTTGATCAGACGACTCTTCGCGGTCTTCCGCAATCCACTCGGCAACCTCGGTTGAGGCAGCGTGATTAATTTCTAATCCGCCTGCCATGATCACGTCGAGAGGATCTTCTTCACTGGACGCCGCATCCGTGACGGGTTCCAGATTGCGAACGGGCAAGCCGGAGGATTGGGCCGCGGCGTAGCCGGTCGTCACTGCAAGATTGGCAACCGACTCACCCTCGGCGCGGTTTTCGATGCCCATTCGGTCGATCACGCGAAGCGCGTCATTCGCCGAGACCAGCCCGTTGCCGTCGACATCGTAGTAATCCGGAGGCGGCGCCCCGATCTCGCTCACCGGCACCCCACTGCTTCCAGGTGGCTGCGATGGAAGTGCTGCGGCGAGGAAGTTGATCACTCGCAGCGCGTCAATCGCGGTGACTTCACCGTCCGCGTTGACATCTTCTTGCAGATTCGGCAGCGGATTCTGGTAACCCGATGCGGTCAAGTTGATGGTCACCGTCGCCGGATCACTCAGCAAAGCCTCGGGACTATTGTCTCGAATGCGGTAGGTGAATGTGACCGTTTCGCCGACATTAGCGCCGCTGACGGTGAAAATGAACGTGCCATCCGGATTGACTTCGACCGAACCTTTCGAGGGTCCAACGATGCTGCCGTCTTCGACGATGAAGGAATCGCCGTCGACATCGAAGTCGTTGTCCAACAAGCCGTTTGCTGGATCGAGTACTTGCAGACTCGCCCCGACGGCAACGCTGTACTCATCGGCAACCGCAAACGGTGCCGTCGGCACGGGGTTGACCGTCAGCGTGAACGGATCGCTGACCGTGAAAACTCCATCGGTAGCGGCGACTTCAATTTCAGAGACTCCGAATAGCTCGGAATTCGCAAAAGGCTCAAGCAAGATGCGCATCTGGTCGCCAACGAACTCGATCGATCGCACGAGCGGATGGTCGGCAATCTGCTGAGGCGTCGGATTGATCAGGTTATCCAGCCGCGCGACGCTGTAGGTCAGCACATCGTTCTCGTCCGGATCGGAGAACACATCCGATAACGTCCTGAGGATGATGGCATCTTCGTCGACGACAATCGGCCCAAGCGAGCCGTCCACAACGGGCGGGTCGGGCGTATCGGCGACATTGACCGTAATCGGCTGGCTCGTGGAGAAATCGCTCTGGTCCGTTGCAATGACCGTCAAAAGAATATCGTCGCCCGGCTTGTAAGGCGGCAACTCCAATCGCAACGTGCTTCCCGTGACGGAAGCTAACACTTTGCTGATGTCGCCCGACGAGGCCGCGAACGTCATCGGTTCATTCTCGGGATCGGTGAACCAGGTATTGAGGTCGTAGGTGAAGACCTCCGCCACCCCCTTGCTCTCGATGAAGTCGAGTTCATCACGACCGGGCACACCATCGATACCAATAAACCTTGGTCCATCGTTCTCGTTGACCACGTTGATGCGGACGAGGCCCGTCGCGGTCAACCCGGGAGCACCGTCGACTCGCGATTGAATCGTGTAGTTAAACTCGTCGACACCGCTGAACTGGAACGGCGGATTGTAAATAAGGTTGCGGCCCTGGAGCGTGATCGTGCCACCGCGAAGGGTTTCCGTATCACTGGAGACGAACTCAACCGTCTGACCGGCTGCGATTTCATCCGGCGGACCGGGGACATCGTTTGCCAGGATGCCGGTGGGGCCATCGATCGGAATCGTCAGCTCGGTGTTCTCAGGAGTCGCGTACGTATCGGTTACGGCCGTGGGCGCGTCGTTCACCGCATCGATCAGGATCATCACCGTGCCCGGCGTGGCCGAGACGCGACTCAATTGGTCGGGGCCGGGATCATCGGCCACGGTGTAGACAAAGCTATCACGCTCGGTCTCGCTATTGTAATCGGCGGGCGGCGTGTAAGTGAGCGACTGGCCGTCGGCAGCGATGAACACGGTGCCGCCGAGTTCGCTCGTGAAGGGGCCGCCCGAGCTGCCGACCGATTGGAACAACATCGGTTGATCAAATTCGTTTGGCGGACCCGGTACGTAGTACGGATTGATCAATTCCTCCACCGTGAAGTCCGTTACCGCATCTTCGTCAATCTGTGCATCAACCTCGACCGGCGGGTTCAACGCGACCGGCGGATCGTTCACCGGCCGCACATTGATGGTCACCTGGATCGGGAACGGGCTGACCAGTTCGGTTTCGGGAGCCAACGGTTTGACATCGGTTACTTGAGCGGAGAAGAAAACGGTGCCAAAGAAGTCAGGTTCCGGTAGGTAAGTAAACGTCCCGTCGGCAGCCAGATTCAATTCACCGGCGAGCTCACCACCAGGCGTGAACAGCGTGCGGATTCCGACATCCTCGGAGTAAACGGCAACCTGGTCGCCGTCGGGATCAACAATCCCTTTGAGGATGCCGTCGTCGGCCGGATTCGGCGTGGCCGTTCCATCGGCGTCGAGGACGAGCAGGGCAACGTCCTCGAGCGACGTGTATTGAAGTTCCAGTGCGCGCGGGTCATCCGGATTGACCGGAGGTGGAATCACCTGGGGAGGCAGGCCCGGAACGAGTTGCAACGCGTAATCCTCGACCTCGCCGCTGAGTGCCAAGCCAGTGGGCGACAGGCCACCCTCGCGTGAGACGCGGAATCGGGCGTAGGTCGTGACCGGCTCGGGTGGCACCGGAACCGTATCGGGCACCACGATGCAGAACGTTCGGACTTCAGGATCGGGTTGAACAAATTCCGTCGGGCATAGTGCGTCGCGTTTCGCCTCGAGCTCATCGGAAAGCGGAATGATCTGTTCGCCGGGATCATCCCAATCCCCATCGGCGTTGAAGTCGATCCAAGCCTCCAAGATGCCGTCGTCTCCCTTGACGGTAACGGTAATCGGCATGGCGACGCCCTGGTTCAGGACGCCGGTGGGGTTGGCATCGCTTGTAAAGATCACGCCATCCTCGTCATCGGCGCTGACCCGCACCACGGCCGTGTTCGGACCGGTGACCTCGTAGGTAACGCTGGCGGGATCCAGCGGACTTTCGCCGATCGCACCGATCACCGCTTCGGCAATCGACTCGGCCGAATTGGGATCGTCCGGCCGAATCGCGAAGTTGTCTTCGTCGAAGGCGCCGGAATTCGTCACGCGTACATCAAACTCGAGCGTCGCAGCCACCGTGCCCAAGTCAATGGTGATCGTGTCACCGTCCCGACTAAGCGGGTTGACCGATGTGTCGATGATGATTTCGGCCAAGCCGTTGTTTAGCTGCGAGGTGAACAACGAGCCCTGAGTCGAGACCCCAATCGTCACATCGTCGCCATTGGCCGAGAGCCCAGGCAAACCATCCGGGTTGGCGTCGATGGTTGGACCGAGTGTGAGACTCTTGTCGATCTCATGCCGCGGGCCATTGTTGGCATTGGTGGTGGGATAGCGTCCGCGTACGCTGCGAACCGGATCGGGTGCATCGCCAAAGTCCAGCGTTGCGGTCGGCATCAGAATCGTGAACTGCGTCGACAGATCGGGCAGATTCGCCTTGAGTGGATTGCCGGCGGTGTCCTTGATGGCCGGAAGCGAGAAGTTCTTGACGATACCGCCGACTCCCGCAACGCCGCCGAACAGGTCGGCACCGCTGATGAAGAAGGTGTTGCCGCCGCGATCCTCCGCTTGCAACGTGGTAATCGACGGCTGGTTCGGATCGTTGATCGAGTTGATCGCATCGATCATGTTCCGCTTGATCTGGTTCACGCTGAACGCCGACGAGAATTGAATATCGGTCGCTCCACCCGGCACACCCGAGAGTGCAAGGGTCGGTGCAAGCGAGACGTCGACGACCGTCCCGGGAATATCATTGAGCAGGACGCGACCGGTCAGCTCACCCGAGATCGGATCGCGTTCGGCCAGGGGTTCCAAACGCAGTCCGCCTTTGTTGTTCTCAATCGTCGCAGCCAACGACAGCGCGACTTCGCCTGGCGTGCTGGTCGGCTGGAAGGGAACTGGGATGTTGCCCGGAGTCACGCCGCCACCACCGGTGGCCGCTTCAAACTCATAGCGCACCGTCGTTCCGCCCTGAGAGATACTCATGACTTCACCGTCACGGACAATCCCGCGACGCAGCGATGCGCCGCTGAGTCCGGGCGCGGGAGGATTGGTCGATCCGTCAATGTCCACCCGATCATCGGCGACCCGCCCAAAATCGACGCGGCCACCGGCAATGGCTCGGGCCGTAATCCCGATCGCCGCCGTGTTGATCGCGTTGGCCAAGTTGTTGGCAATCACGTCAACGGTATCGAACGAGTTGTAACCGACGGGAATCGAACCGGGGACGGTCGGCGCGGTGTTGGTCAAATTGAACTCAAAGATCACATCGCTTCCGGCATCGTCCGTTAGCACCAAGACGCTTCCGTCCAGGATGCCGCCGCCACCGACCAGCGGCAGGCTCAAGATCAGCGGACCGGATACGGCAACCGTCGAGGCGCCCGTCACCGAGGGTGAACCGGTGACCTCCAGCGGCGCGCTGCTCACGGTCAAGCCCAACCCCTCTTCACCGCCGACAACCACGATACCGCCGCCGACCGACGTGACCGGCGTCAAACCGGAGAACGTTGGATCAACATCCTCGATT
>JARFQX010001064.1 GCA_029287555.1 Rubripirellula sp.
GTCGGCGAGGAGGGGAAGCTGTTTTTCAATCGCGGCAAAGACAATTGGGTGCTCAAGACGTCCGGCCACATCGACCGATTCTCCTGGCCCGAACAGACGCTGCCCCGCGCACCCGATCAAGACAACTACAAGGAATGGTTCGATGCAATCGAGGGAAAGATCGACCAGGGCCAGTCAAATTTCTCGCTGGCAGGCCCCATGACCGAAACCATTCTGCTCGGCGTGTTGGCCCAGCGCCAGCCCGACACCAGACTTGGCTGGGACGCGGAGAGCTTGAGCGTCAAGGATCGGCCCGAGTTGGCACCTTGGATCCGCCGCAAGTACCGCGACGGATGGTCTCCCAGCGTGTGATTTCCACGAATGCGCCCTAGTTCTCCCGACCGGAGACTGCTGGGGGCGGTGATGAGGGAAACAGGAGACTTCTATGAATCCGTTCGACACGTCGGGCTTTCCGGCTCGCTGGTTTTGCGGCTCAACCTGGTCTGAAGAACCGTGGATCGGCTGGCTGCACATCATTTCCGACCTCTTGATCTTCGCGGCCTACTTCGCGGTTCCGGTTGTCGTGATGTATTTCGTCCGACAGCGAGATGATCTTAAATTCCCTCCCGTCTTCTACGGGTTTCTGGGTGCCATTTTCTTTTCCTGCGGTCTGGTACATCTAATCGAGGCTTCGATTTTCTGGTGGCCCATCTACCGCATGTCCGGACTCGCAAAACTCTTGACGGCCGTGTTCTCGGCATCCGGTGTGGTCGTGTTGGCGCGGCTCCTGCCAGCGGCTTTGGAACTGAAGAGTGGCACGGTGTACGCGGCGGAAGTGGCCCAGCGTCGAAAGGCGCAGGAGCTGTTGCAGTACGAGCAATTCATGTTGCGGACGATGATGGCGAACCTTCCCGACTTGATCTACTTCAAAGACAAGCAGAGCCGTTTCACTCGCGTGAGCGATTCGTTGGTCAGATTTCTAGGTGCCGATTCCGCCCAGGACGTGTTGGGAAAATCCGACGAAGATTTTTTTCCACAGGAGTTTGCTGCGGTCGCCAGGGCCGACGAAATTCGTTTGATGGAAACCGGTGAGCCCTTGATCGGAAAGGAGGAACCGGAACAGACGGCCGACGGCGAACCGATTTGGTTATCGAGCACAAAACTGCCACTGCGAGATCCATCGGGCGAAGTGATCGGCATGTTCGGTCTATCACGTGATATCACGCCGCAGAAGAAGGCCGCCGAGGTGATGTCTGAGGCCAAGGAGTCGGCCGAAGCCGCGAACCGTGCCAAGAGCGATTTCCTGGCCAACATGAGTCACGAAATCCGTACGCCGATGAACTCGATCATGGGGATGACCGAGTTGGTGCTGCAAACCGAACTGACGCCGACCCAGCGGGAATACCTCAACATCGTTTACAGTTCGGCCGACGCGTTGCTTTCGGTCATCAACGAGATTCTCGACTTTTCGAAGATCGAAGCGGGCAAACTCGAATTCCATGCCGAACCCATTGCCCTCCGAGAAGAGATCGGAAACGCGCTGCATGCCCTCGCACTGCGTGCTCACACCAAGGGGCTCGAACTCGCCTGGCACGCGCACCCCGACGTGCCCGACTCTTTCCTTACCGATCCCGGGCGGCTGAGACAGGTCATCGTCAATCTAGTTGGCAACGCGATCAAGTTCACGTCCGAAGGCGAGGTCGTGGTCGAGGTGTCGGTCGAAAGTGCGACGTCCAAGTCGACCCGTTTGCATTTTGTCGTGCGCGACACCGGTATCGGAATCGCGGAGAAGGATTTGGGATCAATTTTCGAACCGTTTGAACAGGCGGACGGGTCGACCACGCGTGCCTACGAGGGAACCGGACTTGGGCTGACCATCACCAAACGAGTCGTGGAGATGATGCGGGGAAGGGTCTGGGCCGAGAGCTCCGCCGGCAAAGGCAGCGAATTTCATTTCGTCGTTGAATTGCCTAACCACCGGCCGGAAACGAAACCGGTGACGCCCCGTGATGTTGACTTCAGTACGCTGCACGTCGTGGTCGTGGACGACAACGCCACCAACCGCCGGATTCTTAAAGAAACCCTGGAGGGTTGGGAGATCAAGGTCCGCACCGCTGCCAACGGCCGGGAGGCGATTGATGCCGTGCGTGAAGCTGTCCGGGCAGGCGTGACCAAGCCGCTGCTACTCAGCGATGTGCAGATGCCGGAAATGGATGGCTTCCAGGTGGCTGAACAGATTCGTTCCTGCGACGAGTTGGCCGGGACCGAGATGATCCTGCTGACATCCGGCGGACGCCCCGGCGATCTGGCGAGGTGCGAGGAATTGGGCATTGGCGTTCACATGATGAAGCCGGTCAAGCCCGCCGAACTGCGCGCCGCGATCGTCCGCGCCGTCGGCCGAGGTCAGGGCAAATCCGACGACGTCAAATCGGTGGAGGTCGAACCGAGCACGATTCGTCCCTGCCGCGTGCTGCTGGTCGAAGACGGATTGACGAACCAGATGCTCGCCAAGGCGCTACTGAAGGATTGGGGGCACACGACCATCGTCGCCGAGAATGGTCAGGAAGCTGTCGATCGCTGGATGGAGGATTCCTTTGACCTGATATTGATGGATGTCCAGATGCCGATCATGGACGGCTTGACCGCAACCCGTACCATCCGCCAACACGAAGCCGAAGCTGGTCGCGGCGACCACGTCCCCATCATTGCCATGACGGCGCGGGCAATGAAGGGTGACCGGGAAAAGTGTATCGCGGCCGGGATGGACGGGTACGTCTCCAAACCGGTCCGCCGTCAAGAGTTATACGATGCCATCCGACCGCTGGTCCGGTCATGACCGTGAAGCGTCGCCAGGATAGAATCTCCCGCAAATTCCGCTGCTTCAAATGCAAAACAGCGCAGGCGCAAATGAGCCTGACAGAGCTTCGGCACCTACGGGGACGGCCGGGATTGACGCAGGAAATCGGTCACCGTCTCCACCTCTTTCTCAGGCGGCTCCGGAGTGAACAGCGATTTGAAGAAGCCCGGCTTGGCTGGCTCACTTTGTCGGGGCGTTCGCGCTGAGGCGGGGAACATCCGTGCCGGACTCAGTTTCTGCGGATTGAACATCTCCTTCGTCTTGGCCCAACTGTTCGACGCGGTTTCGTTCAGTTCAGTGAATAGACCATCCTTCTTCTTCTTGATTCGTGTCTTCTCTTGCTGGCCCGGCAAGAGCGACTTGAAGTCAGGCATCTTCCATTGCGGCATGGTCCAGTTGGCCGGGTTCAAGTTTTGAACCAGTTTGCTAGCCGGTGATGGTTCGATTACCGTATCGGCTTCCGCGGCGGACGGAGCCAGCGTCGATGCCAGCAGCAATGTCGCGGTCAAAGCCAACATCGAGTTGAGCCTCGTTTTCATCGATTCCTTTCTCCTTCTCTATCTCTATCGTTTGCGGCGCCCGCTCCGATGAGCGGGCCGCGGAGAGCTCCTTTCCGAACCAAGGGCTATCGCAAGTTCCGTCGTCGCGTGACAAGACCACTTTCTTCCATTAGACGCTGCGGCGGCGATTTTT
>JARFQX010000015.1 GCA_029287555.1 Rubripirellula sp.
CCGCTCTGGATTGTCTGCACCGCCGACGAGGAGGTTGGCTTTGTCGGCGCCAAGCACATGGTCAAGCATTCCGCGGCGTACCGCGACCTGGTTGCCGCTCAGCCGATCTGCGTCATTGGCGAACCAACCGAGTTGAAGGTGGTGCACGCCCACAAGGGAATCGTCGGGATGCGGATCACCAGCCACGGACGGGCCGCTCACAGTAGCACGTCGGATGGAGTGAACGCGAATCTCGCGATGGTCCCAATGCTGCAAACGCTTCTGCAGATCAACGAACGGACGAGTACCGTGTCCGACTACTTGGACCAACGTTTCGATCCTCCCACCCTATCGTGGAACTTTGGTGTCAGCGATCACTGCTCGGCAATCAACGTGACTCCGGGACGTTCGGTCGCCTGGGTCTCGTTCCGGCCCATGCCCAAAATCGACGGCAACGATCTGGTCGAACTTGTGCAAGCCCGAGCCGACGAACTGGGTTTGGACTTCGAACGACTGGACGGTGGAGCACCGCTCTGGATCGATCCTCATTCGACTTGCATCCGCCATTTCTGCGAGCTCGCCGGCGGCGATCCGATCCGCGTCTGTTACGGGACCGACGGCGGTGAGCTAACCGAATTGAAGAACCGAGTCGTCATCGGCCCGGGAAGCGTCGCCCAGGCACATACCACCGACGAATGGATCGAACTCGACCAACTAAGTGAAGGGATCGAGTTGTTCACCAAAGCGATCGACCGCTGGTGTGCGTAACAGAGTCGGCGTCGCTAGCTCAAAGACTCAAAATAAGCGTGCGAGATTCTGGAACTCTGCGAAACGCCACCTGCTCGTGCTCAGCGAAGCGGTGCTCGTAATCGAAGAGATCGTCAAGAACCGCGTCAATCGATTCGATACTCGAGATTGAGCACCGTCGCGAGCGACTGAGCACGGAAGCAAAATCAGATCATCATTGCGCACCTCTATCTAGGCCTGCGCAAGCACCTTGCGACGACGGCTGCCAATCACCAGCGGAGTTCCGACAAGGCCCGCCCAGATCAACATCGAACCAGGCTCGGGGACAACTCCGGTGATCGTCACTGACGCACGTCCGTCCGTTGTAATTACGTCAAAGTCGTCACCATTAGCAGCAAAGAGACCAATGAACGGGGCCTGAAGCGTTGACGCAGTGAATTCGATTTCCGTACCAGGCGTCCCCGTGGCAGTGATCTGAAACTCCGCCAGAAAAATCTCATCATTCAGTGGCATCACGGGAACACCGGGCTTGGCTAACTCAAACACCCCCACCAATTCGGAAAGCCCCGGCTGAGGAATGCTGGGAGGGAATTCCGCATCGATTGGATAAACGACTCCAAACGAAAAAGTGAACTCGTCTATTCCTGTATTTGGTCTCCCGCTGTTTACGGTGACACGCCGCTCTTGAATCGTTTCGACAAGAAGCTTCGCGCCGCCGCTAAAGAGTCCGCCGCTGGCCGTTATCTCACCATCGTCCTGCGCGAAATAAAGCTCTAAAGAGAATGGTACTCCCGACTCCACGATTTGACTCTCGGGAACCAGCCGAAGCATCACGCCAGCTTGGCTGAACGGCGCGGCAATCGCGACTGAAAGCAAGCAGCAGGAAATGCGGAACAAGAACATCAACCCATACCTCATCGAAGTTACAGCAAGCTATTCAGAACGTCTCAACACACGCCCGGCGCGGAGCAAGAACTCGTCGTAGTCATCCATATCTGATGGAGTCCCATCCTGATCGGAGTCAAACCGGTTGTCGAGGATGCCATCGAGAAAATACGTTTGAAATGTAAAGTAATCCAAGCCATCGACGTCTCGATCGCCGTCGGAATCTCCAAAGAAGCGGTGGAAGTCGTCAACGAAGTCCAATCCTGGTGATCGCTCGACCATCAGTTGGTAATTCCCATCCTGCAGCATTGGGCGAACACCCGGCAAGTTCTCTGATTTGTCATCGATTAATTCGGTCCCCGTGAAACCGAGGACGACAACTTGTTTGCCCGCGACCAGTTCAGACGACAAGACCTCCAAGCCGACTCGCGTGCCCAAGGTGGCCGCATCGAGCGACGCGAGCACGAAGCGGTCATCGTTCACGGCTCCGAGCGGCACGTCGTAAGCCTCGGCGAAGGTGATTCGGATCCGCCGCACGATGGACCTTTGGCCGGTGGAATCGAGCGAGAAGTCCTTCTCGGCATCCGCATCCTGATTGAAGTAGATCACCTCCTCCACCTCCGGAACGACGACCGGTTCGGTGTCGTCGTTGAGGATTTCGCCAAGCGCGATGTCGGTCGCAATCTCGGCATTCCCGCTCGGTTCACTGAGTCGGACGGCGAAACCTTCGTCCGGCTCGAAGTCGAGGTCCCCGGTGACGTCAATCGTCAAATCTGCGGTCGTCTGATTGGCGTCAAAGTCGATCGTGCCGCTAGGAAATGAACCGCCAAAATCGTCGGGGTCGGCCGCGGCGGTGCCATTGCCGACGACCTCATACTTCACACTCCCCGCACTGGATGCATCGCCGCTGCGGGTTACTCGGAACGTGAACGGCGTGTTGCCAACATCTCCTTCATCCTTCCGCGAATCGACCGCGGAAATCGAAATATCGGTGTCGTCATTGACAATGGTCCCTTCGGCGATCGCCGTTTCAATCTCCGCGTTACCACTCGCGTTGGAAAGACTCACCACAAAGCCTTCGTCCGGCTCGACATCCAAATCCCCATTGACATTTACCGTGATGACTTTCTCGGTCTCACCCGGCCCGAAGGTAACCACACCAGTGAATATCGATACTTCAACGGCGGCTTCGGCAGCACCGAGAGCGTTGATCACAACCAACGCATCGGAAGCCGAAACTCGCCCGTCACCATTAGGATCGACGAACATCGCCACACCCTCGCCAGCCGAATCAAGTTCCTCGCCACTGGTGCCGAGGTGATTGATCACAACCAGAGCATCGAACGCGGTCACGACTCCATCAGCGGTGACGTCCATGCGGTTGTCAGGGTTGGTGAAATCTGAAGCCGGACCGTCGTCGAGAAGGGGTGAACTCGCTGCCACGGCGAGCGGCGGAGCATCGTCGACAGAGTAGGAAGTAAAGTCGTCCACATCCGCCGGGTTACCACCCAAGCCACCGACTTCAAAATCAATCGTCGTCGTGCCGCTCGTGTCGCCTGCGCGAGTCACGAGAAAAGTAAAGGGAGTGTCTCCGCTATCCCCCTCACGTTTGTCCGCATCGAGATCAGAAATCGTCAAGTCGATGTCGTCGTTGCGGATGACCCC
>JARFQX010000055.1 GCA_029287555.1 Rubripirellula sp.
CCGGTACTCAGGGCCACTCGCGATGGCGAACAAATTGGCGAATTGACATAGAATTGCGTGAACCGCAAGCCCTCGTCGGCCAGCCGATCTAGGTTCTCCGTCTTGGTCCGCGATCCACCAAAGCAGGAGAGATCCGACCAACCCATGTCATCGATGAAGATTGTGATGATGTTGGGGCGGACACGATCGACCACCGCTTGATTGGTCGCTGCTGACTGCGCCGAAATCGCTCGGGTGAAGAGAAGGGCGAAGACGATTGCCGTCGCAGCAGCGGTAAGTTGTCGGACTCGGATTCTCGATTGCATGATGGATCCCCGAAGAGCGGCGATGCGAGACGCGTCGACATCGTATCAAGAATCCGGATGAGAGGGATAAATCGCACGAATTGCCCCGCCCGAGATTTTTGAAGTTGCGTTTTCTTCGTAACCCGACGCGTGACGGCTTGTTGATTTAGTCGAAATCTTCAGGTTCATGGTGAGCCGTTGGCCGTAAGGCCTCGGGCAAGGCGCGCTGCCCGGCCGCTCACGCGTCGCGGCTCACTTAAATCAACAAGCCGGTGAGCGAGGAGAACCTGATCTTGATACATGCCTCGCTGACGCGTCGGGTTACGATTTTCAATGGAACACCCGAAAGCGCAACTTCAAGACCCGAGATCGGGGTCTCGCCTATTCAGGCAAGCCCTCTGGTGGCTCTTCGAGACTTCGCAGATCGACGATCTCACGAACGTACCACGGCTTTCCGGTCGCTTTTCGGTAACCGTGACACTCGCTCGGGTACTTCACGCCGTCGTGTTCCTTCCCGTTTCTGAATCGGGCCGTGTCTTTCCTCCAGCCGATGCCGGACTGCATCATCCTTTTTCGGATGGTTCGTCCGAAGGCGGGACTTGCGTGATCGGATGGGGGGCAATCTCCTTGATTCCATCGATCTCGGCGTTTCTCGTGCTGGGAAAACTCTTGAGCGACGAGAGTGCTGTCTTCTGCGAGGCGTAGAGAGGAGGATTGGTGGAATAGGCGATCAATAGTCGCGAAACATTGGTCAGCGAATCAAGGTTGGTTCGTTCATAGCCGTGCGACCCATCGACGCCAAACGCGACCAGGGCGGTGCGAATGTCATTGCCCGCTTCCAATGCCGAGGCGCTATCGCAGCGATAGTAGCGAAAGATATCACGCGTGAACGGAATTTCGAACGATTGGCAGAGATGAATCAATTGATGAGTCAAGTGATAATCGAATGGCCCCGTGGAATCGGCCATAGCGATGGTCACGCCGAATTCAAGCGACGCTTGGCCGGGCGCCGTGGTTCCATTGTCGACCGTGATCATTTCCGAGACGTTCCCATGCAGAACGGCTGAGGCACCGGAGCCGACTTCCTCCGAAATCGTGAACAGCAAATGAAGATTGCCGGGTAACGAAACTTTGTTTTGGACCAGGTACCGCGCCGCGGTCAGGACGGCTGCCACGCCCGCCTTGTCATCCAGGTGTCGCGCGTTGATGAAGCCGTTGGGAAAGTGCTCAGCGATCGCGTCGAAGCCAATGAAGTCGCCCACATGGATGCCTTTTTCGATCAGTCCCGTGATCGAATCGATTGGTTCGTCAATTCGGACTTCGACGTTGTCCCAGGAGATTGGTTGACTGTCGATGTCTTCATTGAACGTATGACCCGAAGCTTTCAGCGGAAGCACCTGACCCCGGAAAATCTCGTCATCCGTGAACACCGAGACCCGACCACCTTCGGCGAATCTCGCTGACCACGTCCCAACCGGAATGATCCCCAAACGACCGTTCGGTTTGAGTTCCTTGACCATGGCACCGAGCGTATCCAAATGCGTCACAACGGCACGATCGGGATTGCGTGTGTCCCCCGGAATCGTCGCCCGAATCGCGCCGCGTCGGGTCAACTCGAATTCAATGTCCAAGTCCTGCAGCATTTGGCAGACACAGCGAACGACTGGGTCGGTATACCCCGTCGGACTGTGGATCCCCAACAAAGTCAGCAAGGTGGAAAGCAGATAGTCTTCGTCAATCTCGAACTTCATTCGGGTTACCAAGTTGTCCTGCATTTCGTTTCATTCCCGCTCAATGACGGGCGAACGTGGGTGCGATCGGGATTCCGCCGAGTTGTTTTACACATGTGTTGGATCGGCCAGCATCGCGCTCAAGCTGAGACTCCACCCGAAAAAACGTGTCATACGGCGCAGGATCGCCCGGAGTGTACCGCCGTTCACGACTCTGATGCTCGGTTCGTTTACCAGCCAACGCGAGAATTGACGGACTCGGCCGGTCGTCTTCCGGGGCTCGCCTCGGCAGAGTTGGACATGCCCGCAAGGGAAGCAGGGGCCAGCAAAATCGATAAACGAATTACAGATGGCAACCCAAACTCAGCATATTCGGCCGATCAAAAAACAAGCGGGGCGTGAGATGTCGATCGCCGGTTGCACCGAACATCCGATTCACGGTTCTTGGTCCATTTCCAATCCCTACGTTTCGGATCCGAAGGTCAAGTTTCGCGGAACATGGGGGAACAGCAGGTCCACGAAATGTTCCGCGGTTGGTTGCGGTTCGTGATTGGCTAGTCCCGGACGTTCGTTCGCTTCGACAATGTAGTACTCGTCGCCCTTTACATCCGGGACGAGAAGATCGAGACCAACGACCGGGATTTCCAAGACGCGGGCTGCCTGGCAGGCGACCTCCCGGAGTGCGTCGCTCAAATCGGGCGTCACGTCGTGGATCGTTCCACCTGTATGCAGATTCGCGGTCTTGCGGACGCGGAGAGTCGTGCCGGCCGGAAGGATGTCGTCCCCCGACCACCCGTGGGCCACAATGCAACGTTGGGTTTCCTCGTCCCATGGGATGGAGCTTTCCCCACCGGTTGCCGCTTCGCGACGGCGACTGACCTTCTCCACCAATTTTTTCACTGTGTGTCGCCCGGTTCCAACCACCTCGGCAGGCCGCCGGACGGCAGCAGCGACGACTTCCATGTTGATGACGATGATGCGCAAATCGAGACCTTCGACGAACTGTTCCACAAGGACGGTGCTGTCGAATTGACCCGCCAATTCGATTGCGGCGAGGGTTGTTTCAGGATCTTGAAGATCAACGGAAACGCCCTCGCCCTGCTCGCCACGGGCCGGTTTGACAACGACTCGCTTGTATTTGTCGAGAAAAGCCAAGGTTTCTTCGTTCTCTTGGTGCACGTGCTGGGCCGGAACGCGAAGTCCAGCGAGCGTCAGAATTTCAGCGGTCAATTCCTTGTCGGCGCAACGACACATCGCGATTGCCGACGTCAGGTCAGTGAGGGATTCCCAGCAAGTCACACAGCGATTGGCGTGAGAGAGCCGAAAATATCCGCGTTTCGGGTTGAGCGGCTCGACCGCGATACCCCGTCGCAGCGCCTCGTTGATGATGATGGATGCGTACGGATTGAAACCTTCCAGCACGCTGCTGTCGACGAACAGCGGCTCGTTGATTTGATTTCGGCGTTTGATCGTCAGTACGGGTACGCGGACAAAACCCAAACTCTCGTACAAGGCGATCGCGGGTTCATTCTCTCGCAGCACCGAAAGATCCATGATCGATCGGCCACGCTCCGCGAACACATTGGCGAGGTGACGAACCAGTGCCGCGCCGACCGCCGGATAATGCGTTTGCGGATCGACGGCCAAGGCCCACAAGCTGCTGCTGTTGAGGAGATCGTCAAAACAGCGGGTGTGGTCAACGCCCAATGCCACCCCGATCACGTCATCGGAGTCTCGAGGACGGGCAACGTAATAATCGAAGCGTTCATCGTCGCGTGATTCCCAGATCGTGGCACCGTCGACGACAACCATTCCCAGCGTGCTGTAGATCCGATTGATCTCAGCCAAGTCTTCCTCTCGCTCGATGCCCGTGATTCGCACCGGGAGATCGCCAAGATCACTCGGCGTCCACTCCTCAAGATCCAAACGATACGTGCTTGATGGGTCGAGGAATAAGTCCTGCGGGGCAAGACCAAGAACGTGCTGGGGGTCGTTGACGTAGAAAGCGATGTCTCGCTTCTCCGGATGTTCTTCCATCAAGACTTCGGCAACGGATTCCGGAGTCGGGAAGGTATGGGCGAAGATGAGACGTCCCCACCCCACGTCAAGCAGTGAAGCTCCGGGCGGTATTGGCTTGCTCATGCTCGTCCTACGCAACGAGGAATCGAGGGTTGGGTTCACGTTTAAGCTCCATCCTGTTTTTCTCAGGTCGTCTTGTTGAGGTGTGTTTGCAACCACAACTCTAATAATGACAACTGCCACAACTTCGAGCCGCGTAGCGGCGTGATGTGCGACTCCGGATCGGCAAGCAACCGATCCACGTACCGGGTGTTGTACAGTCCGCGTTGTTTCGCAGCTGGATCGGAAAAGGCATCGCGGGCGAGTTGCAGGAACGGTCCGCGCAAATACTTGAGTGCCGGAACGGGAAAGTAACCTTTGGGGCGATCGATCACTTCTTCCGGAATCACCCGCCGAGAGGCTTCCTTCAGGATGTATTTTCCACCCTCGGCAACCTTCAAATTGGCCGGAACGTTGGCGGCAAACTCGACCACTTCGTGGTCCAAAAATGGCACGCGTGCCTCGAGGCTGGCGGCCATCGTGTGGTTGTCCACCCGCTTGACCGGATCATCGATCAGCATGACCTGCGTGTCGATGCGAAGCGCCTTGTCAATCGCTGCCTCGGCTCCCGCCTTGGCGAAGTGTTCGGCCACAAACTCGCCCGCGCAGTCACCGGTCAGGTAATCCGGTGCGACCGTTTCCTGGTATTCGGCAAAATCACGATCGAAGAAATGCTTTCGGTAAGTCCCAATTGCATCATCCGTATCCATCATCGGCGGATACCAGTGGTAGCCCGCGAAGATCTCATCGGCTCCCTGACCGCTCTGCACGACTTTCAAATACTTGGCCACCTCCTGCGAGAGCATGTAGAAACCGACATTGTCATGACTGACCATCGGTTCGGACATCTCGCCAATGCACTCCAGCAGAGCGGGCAGTGTACGCTTGGAATCAATGTGCAACTTGTGGTGTCGTGTTTGGAAGCGATCGACGATGACGTCCGAGTACTTGAATTCGTTCCCTTCCTCATCGCCAACCGATTCAAAGCCAATCGAAAACGTCTCCAATCCCGATTGGCCCGCTTCACAGAGCAGACCGACCACCAAGCTGCTGTCCAGGCCGCCGGAGAGGAGAACGCCAACCGGCACATCAGCAACCAAACGACGCTTGACGGCGCGCCGCATCACGTCGAGCGTTTCGTCGATCCAGTCTTCCAGCTGGTAATTCCGCTGATCTTCCCTCGGTCCGAACTGCACGTCCCAGTAAGGTTCGACCTGCATTTGCCCATCGGGCCCGATCATCGCGAAGGTGGCTGGCGGGAGTTTCTTGACCCCGGCCAAAATGGTGCGGGGCGCGGGCACCACCGAATGGAACGTCATGTACAGGTTCAACGCGACGGGATCGATTTCGGTATCGACATCGCCGCCTGCCAGCAAGGCGGGAACCGTCGAGGCGAACCGGAGTCGCCCCGGTTGCTGGCTGTAATAGAGCGGCTTGATTCCCAGTCGATCGCGGGCGAGCATCACCTTGCCGCTGTCCCGCTCATAAATGGCAAAGGCGAACATGCCGTTGAAGTGTTTGACGCAGTCGGTTCCCCAGGCATGATACGCCTTGAGGATTACCTCGGTGTCGCCGTGGCTGAAGAATTGGTAGCCCTTGTCCTGCAACTCCTTGCGGAGTTCGGGGTAGTTGTAGATCGCGCCGTTGTAAACGATGGTGTAACCCAGCAGGCTGTCGACCATCGGCTGCTGGGCGCCTTCGGACAAGTCAATGATCTTCAATCTTCGATGTCCAAGGGCGACTCGACCCCGAGCCACGATTCCCTCCCCATCGGGACCACGTCGGGCCATGCGGTCGGCCATCCTGCCGACCGCCGCCAAGTCTGCTTGGGAATCAGAGAAGCGGATTTCGCCGCAAATTCCACACATCGTGTTCTTCCTTTTGAACGTTGTCGCCATCGATGGCGAGCATCAGGGACCCGGTAGCCAACGTTTGGCGATCTTCGCAACCATTGTGTAGTTCGGGTCAACCATGTTGCCCAGTCGCATCTGGCCCGCCAGACCCAGCAGCTCATAAGCTTCAAGCTGATCGAGTGGATAATCCTCCACCAGCCAGGTGATTAACTCCTTCCACGCAATTCGGGCGGCATCTTCCAGAGGACGAGCGCTGCCGGTCGCCATCAGAAACTCGTTCGATTCGATGCGCGGCCAACCGATCGAACGTCCCTTCATCAATTCAAAACGCAGCGTCACGCGGGCGGACATCTCCGCAGCCACTCCCGTCAATTCTCCATCGCCCTGACGAGCGTGTGCGTCACCCAGAAAGAACAGGGCGCCTTCGTTAAACACCGGCAGCCATACCGAATTGCCCGGCGCGGTTTCGACACACTCCATGGTTCCGCCCCATCG